>JBOGJX010000307.1:0-32619 GCA_050745285.1 Terriglobia bacterium | reverse complement strand
CCGATCTTGTAAAGAGGGTAGGTCTGCACTACAACTTGCTTTCGAAAGCTTGTATTGGCCCGCAAGGAGTTAAGTCCGCACGGAGGCCGAATCGCGTTCAGAAAAGTTCCCAACTGCGAAAGTTAGGTTAGTACGTAGCACCCCATGTGAAAACCAGAGACGTCAGAGACTCCCCCGGACATGAAATCGGACTTTTCCAAGGACATTCAATAGGTTTCATATCTTGGAACAACATGATATATAATGGCTTGCTGTGAACAATAAACCGGACAAAGCATCGGTCATTTTAGCTGAGATCGATCGGGGAGAACCAATCTCCGTAATGGAGCCCTTGATGATCGGAGAAACCTCCCGTCACAGGGGTGAACTCACGGACCTTGCGCTGGAACTGGCCCAGAAGTCATCGGGATTCCGGCACAGCCTCCCGACGAGCCTTGTGGCATCCCTCGCCGATCTCGTACTGGAGATAAACTGTTACTACAGCAACCTGATCGAAGGGCACGACACCCACCCGATTGACATCGAGCGCGCTTTGAAGAATGACTATAGCAACGATCCCCACAAGCGCGGGCTACAACTGGAAGCAAAAGCTCACATCACGGTCCAGAGGTGGATTGACGGCGGGAGAATTAAAGGCCGAGCAGCCACAACGGAGGGCATCCGTGAAATTCATCGACGCTTCTATGAATTGCTGCCCGAACATCTGCTCTGGATCGAAGAGCCGGATACGCGGGAACAGGTACGGGTTGTGCCAGGCGAGCTGCGCGGACGCGAGGTGAAGGTTGGCAACCACATCCCGGTCAGCCCAGGAGCGCTGCCACGTTTCCTGCAACGCTTCGAGCAGGTCTACGGACGCCTGGGCAGGACAGACTCGATCCTCGGTACGGCGGCGGCACACCACCGCCTCTTGTGGATTCACCCGTTTCTCGATGGCAACGGCCGCGTAGCCCGGCTGATGTCTCACGCCATGTTGCTCGAGATGCTAAACACAGGCGGCGTCTGGTCGGTCTCGCGCGGCTTGGCGCGTAATGTCGGCGCCTACAGACAGCATCTTGCCGCTTGCGACGGATCCCGGCGGAACGATCTCGGCGGCCGAGGCCACTTAAGTGAGGAAGCGCTGGCTGAGTTTGTGAGATTCTTCCTGCACGCGTGTATCGACCAAATCACTTTCATGGAAGCTCTCGTCCAGCCAGGGAGGTTGCGAACGCGCATCATTCTCTGGGCAGAAGAAGAAGTCGAGCTTGGTGCGCTGCCGCCTAAATCAGGAAATCTCCTAGAGGCCGTGCTTTATCGCGGAGAGTTGCCGCGAGCCGATGCCGCGCGTGCACTCGGTGTGGGGAAGCGTCATGCGCGCCGCATCGTCTCCGCGTTGGTCCAGCGTGGCGTACTCGCGTCGGACAGCGTGCGCGCGCCGTTGCGCCTGGTGTTTCCAGCGGAGCTCGCCTCGCGCTGGATGCCAGGGCTGTTTCCCGAAACGAGGGCCGGATCCGAGGAGCATCATCTGACATTCCCAGCGCCAGAAGAGCGCTATGTCTTTGACCGGGACGTCGTCGTTTTCTGGGGACAGGACGGAGGAACCCGTGCGCGCTGCGAGATCAGCAGGGAGACGCTGGACGATCATTTCCAGGGTGACGGGAAAGACAAGCTGGCGGTCTTCAGAGCAAATCGCGCAGCCATTGAAGAAGCAGCGCGTCGGAAGTATCTTGCCGGTCGAAAAGAAGCAGACGGGTCCGTCCTCATTCACTCAGGCGATTTGTAAATGGGTTATTTTCCAACGAGGTACAAAAAAACGACACAAGCATTCTGCTAACTGCCCATATCTAAATTAGATTCGGTCATTCTGGGGCTCCCAAGAAACAGAGCTGTTTAGCCCGTTAATTTTGGGGGCTGAATCCCGACGGCTGAAGTTCAATCACTGAAGCTCAATCACGGAGGAAGGCCATGAATTCACCGCGTTCACGAAGAGATTTTTTCAAATGGGGTGGGGGAGCGCTCGCGCTCGGAGGCATCGCCAGTGCCGGCGCGCCCCTGCTGGCCGGGGAGTCCAGGGAGCGGGCGGCTCGAGATGCGGGAAAGGGCGTGGATTATTACGACAAGCTTGGCGTCACCAAGATTATCAACGCAGCCGGAACCTACACCATCCTGACGGCGTCCATCATGCCTCCTTCGGTCCAGGTCGCCGTCGCGGTCGCCGCCAAGCATCCTGTCCGGCTGATCGAGCTGCAGACAAAGGCGGGCGAATATCTTGCCCGCCGATTGCAATGCCAGGCGGCTCTGGTCTCCGCCGGCGCGGCCTCCGCGCTGACTCTGGGAACGGCAGCGTGCGTCACACTCGGTAACCAGCAGACGATCCAAAGCATCCCGACCGATATGGCGGGCCTCAAGAACGAGGTTATCGTTCAGAAGGCTCACCGATACGACTACGACCACGCGCTCAGGAATTGTGGCATCAAGTTTGTGGAAGTGGTAAAGATGGACGACTACCAGAAGGCGTTTACGGACAAGACCGTAATGTGCCATTTCTTTAACGCCGCGGAGGGGGGCCAGATCAGCCGCGAGGATTGGATCCGCGTAGCCCATCAGCACAGCGTTCCCTGCTTCAACGATGCGGCGGCGGACGTTCCTCCCATTTCCAACCTGTGGAATTATACAAAAATGGGATTCGATCTTGTCACCTTTTCAGGTGGCAAGGGATTGCGTGGGCCGCAAAACGCTGGGCTGCTGCTCGGTCGAAAGGACCTCATCGCCGCCGCCGCGCCCAACAATAATCCGTTCTCGGATACCGTAGGGCGCGGGATGAAAGTTGCCAAAGAGCAGATCGTCGGCATGGTGGCGGCGGTCGACTGGTACCTGAGTCAAACCGACGAGGGCATGGAAAGGGAATTCCGCCAGCGGGCTGACGTGATTGCCAGCGAACTGAAGGGTATCCCGACACTCGACTGCAAAGTCTACGTACCCCCGGTCGCCAATCACGTTCCGCACCTGCTCATTACTTACGATCAGGGTCGTATCAAGATGACACCGCGACAGGTGGCGGAGGCGCTCCGCCAGGGCACTCCGAGCATCGAGCTCAATCCGGCCACCGGCAGCGACGACGTCAGCGCGGGTCTCCCCACAAACGGCAATACGATTGTGGTTGGGGTGTGGATGCTTCAGCCAGGAGAGGACCGGATCGTCGGGCAGCATCTGCGCCGCGTTCTCGAGCAGGCTAGCCGGGCTTAACCTTAAACACGCCGGATCAGGCGTTGTGGCGGCGGCGCATTGCCGCCCGACGGCAGTTTTCAACGGCGTCGCGCTGCCTCTACAGGCGTTTTCGCGCCCAGCGAGAATGCGGCTCGTAGGAGCGCTGCTTGACGCGCCCGGCGCCGCGCAGTATTTAAATCGGTTCTTCCGCACTTTCGGTGCAACCGAGTCCGCGCGAAGCTTGGTCAATCTCCCGATCAAATATTTCTCCAAGCACGATGATGGTGACCAACGTGGCTGGTGGTTCGCCTGAAGAAGTGCCGATAGGACGCACAAGCCGGTAAATCGGGCTTCCGGTGGGCTAACACTTGGATCGGGTTGTCATCTATAAAGTGCTCCTCTTCGCAACCGGGGCGTGGGTGATCGAGAAGCAGAACGGCGGCGGCGCGTATAGGTAAAGGCTTCCAGTAGGAGGATCCAATACAGTGCACGGCCTGACCCAGCCGACACATCAGCCGGAGTCAGGCTGACAAGGGCAGCACCCGAGCTTTAAGAAGCTCGAAGCCAGCACGTCCGTACATCTGACGTTTGAGAACCTTGAGCCGATTGATATGCCCCTCCAGGGGACCATTGCTCCAGAGGGTGGTGATCGCGAGCTCCACCGCACGGAGATCTCGTCGAAGGGTTCTGACAAACCGAGCCAGGAACGGAAATCCGGAGCCCGTCGTTGTCTCAATCCATTGAACCAATCGGCCTGACCATCGCCATCTCAGCATCGCCCGGAACTGAAGGGCGAGCTTGCGGACTTTGTGGGCGGCGGGACAGAACCGCAGAAAGTGGTCGCGATATCTCCGCTGCACCGCCGACAGGTTACGGGACGGCTTCAGCAGCAAGGCAGCAATCCGGCCTGATGAGAAATAGGTTCGAGTCAGGGCTGGCTGCAAACCCCGCTCCCGGTCCTGCAGAAAACGCGCGCGATCTCGCCGGCGGTCCGTTTCCCGCGCCCGGGGAGCGACCACGCCCGGCAGACGCTCGGCGAAAATCTTCCGGCTGCATTGCCGATTTCGGCGCCGAAAGCGCCGGATGCGGAGATGAATGCGAACCGGCTGTCCCTGCCACGGTAAATCATGCAGTTGTCGCTGGTATTGGCTGTGATAGGAAACTTGGCAACGGGAACATGCCGGACACCGTGGCGCCGTCTTACCGCGCATGTGAACGATGATCCCCGTCTCGATCTGCTCCGCGCCTTCCAGCACCAGCAGGCTCGGCGCCGGCAAGGAACTTCTCACAATATCAATGGATTGGCTCACAACCTCAACATATCAAACCTGTCAAGCTTGCACCGAAAGTGCGGAAGAACCCTTTTGAGTACAGCGCGACAGCAGGCTGTTGACTTGCCACACGTCTGTATCGAATTCGCATACGTTGGTAGCGTAGGAATTCCTTGGCTGACGGAGAGGCGAGATAAAAAGGGCAGCCAGCAGCCTACCCACACTGCGGGTCAGCGCCCTTGAGGGGAGTGAGGACTAAATCCTCAGGATTCAGACTTGCGATAGAACCACTCGAGCGGATAAATACGCAGCACAGGTTCGCCCTTCATTTCCGCCTCTGCATGAGTATCTGCAGCAGACGCGGTCGTGGGCAACTTATTGGTTGCCGCCTCGCCCTTCTTTGGCTCCGGCCACATCCGCGAATATCGGATGAACACATGGTCTCCTACAATGTCCACGTTCGGATAAGTAAACATTGCGAAGGCGTCCGGCAACTGACCGAGTCCGGGCCTGCCCAAAATCTGCCGAGGAATAGGAAACTCGGGAGTTACATACGCGACGTCGGCCACGCCCTCGCTTAATTCTATGTTCTTAAAATGCTTCCAACTGACTCCGCTGTCCTCTGAAATGGCCGAAGAGAGCCGGTTTCGCAGCATGCCGCGTCGAATTTCCTCGCCCGACGCCTGATTCCAGACGCAGAGCAAATCCCCCGTTTGCGGTAGCCGGATCAGCAGAGGAGGTGACTGAGAACTGGCCAAGTCTGTTGGCTGTACACTGCACCAAGTGTCACCACCGTCGCTGCTGTAACTCTGGACCAGCCGCCCGACTTTGGAGCGGCCGAACAGCAAAATACGGCCGTCCTTGGTTTCAGCTGAAACCGTCTCATCCACCTCAGTAGCGCCTCCAAAGCCGTTGGGGACACCCTGCTCGTCAAACCATCCAAATAATCCTGCGGACTTGTCCTGTTTCCAGGTTTTTCCTTCATCAGCGGAGTGGTAGGCAAGCCCCATAATAAGGTAAGGAGCGCGCTCGCCTTCCATGTAGAGTTTTCTGCCTCTCCACCAGCCCCAGCCCGTATCCGTTACTCGCACGAGATCGGGATAATCAGGCATCAACCCCATCCACACACCTGTTAATAGCAGACGGCCGGTCGTAAGCTGAATTAAACTGTGATACAGGACATAAAAATCTGGATAGGTTGCAATCTGGGACTTCGTCCAAGTATTTCCTTCATCGCGCGACAGAGCAAAATACCATTCATTCCGTTTTCCTGCATATAGCGCTAGGGCGCCTGACCGGAGCCGAATCATCCCTGTAGATTCCAACGGACTAGTCTCTATACCACAATGAAGCGGCCTAGGCTGGCTCCAGGCCTCACCGCCATTTTTTGAAATCCTATAAACCAGTCCTGCGCCGCCGTTCTCATTGATCGTCCCTCCCTGAACGAGCAGCAGGAAGCCATTTTTTAGCTGGACAATTCCTCCGTCCACTGGAATGCCGGTAATCTCCAGGACCCCTGGTGGAGGTGGCCTGAAGGCCGGGCGACCCACAATGCTCTCGCCAGAAGATACCCCGGGCACGTTATGGACGCCTTGCTCAAATAGGGCGTCTGGCCGCCCGCCGGGCATAATCCGATTTTTTGCCGACCCGAGTTCCGCAGATGCGGAGGTCGCCAGTATCAGATTGCTGGCGGTGGTTGCGCCTAGCGCTAAGAATCGTCTGCGACTGTTATTCATTGGGTTCCAGATGCTTCAGGAACGGGCTGGAGGACAGATCTACAAACTTCCTCGCGGTTGCCGATTAAGATTCAAAAAGGTAAATACTTTGGCGACGATGGCCCCTCATTTATCGTTTCAATCTCTCTTGTCCGGCCCGCAAGCAATGCCATAAGCTACAGGATCACGCCTCGCTTCAGGCGTAGTACCGAATCGTCTTGCGTAACGCGTCGGCTTGCCGGTTCACTTTATCCAGCGTCTGCATGCTTGTCTTGAATTGGCAAAGGCACCTCTGGAGCTTCTCGATAACCGGGCAGTCTCCCTCTTTGTAGCTCTTTACCTTCCCTTTATATCGCGGGTCGAAGTTAGGCGCCCGGTCGCTTGATCCATAAAAAGCCATCGTTTGGAAGATCGGCTCAAGGTGGACGGGTCTCCAGGCTCCGTAAAGGCCGTCGCCTCCGTTTTGGATAAACGTCCGTCGAAATTCTTGCCAACTAACACCGAGCAGCTTCTCGTTCAATTTGCATGTATAACTCCAAAAGACGTGGACGGAGTCCCCAGGAACGTATGGAGCAATAAGCCACTCGCATTTTTCGTCCCTAATCACCGATTCGTATTGGGATGCAATATAGCGCCGGGCAGCTACGAGGAACTCAAGCCGCTGGAGTTGCGCCAAGCCCAGAGCGGCCTGCATCGGAGACATGTGAAAGTTATAGCCGAGCCGGTCATGCCTCTCGAAGCTCCAATCCTGCCGCGTATCGCGTGGGATGACAGTATTTCCCGCTCGACCTGTCAGGGTACGAAAACCCTGCGAGCAATGCTTGCGGATATCGCGCGCATATTCCTCGTCATTCGTAATGACCATTCCACCATCGCCCCCGCTGGTCATGTGTTTTGATCCCTGAAAGCTAAAACTAGCCGCTTGACCAATGGCGCCGACGCGTCTGCCCTTGTAGGCGCCCAGGAAACATTGCGCATTGTCTTCGATCACCGTGAGCCTATATCGCTCAGCCGTTTTCATGATCGAGTCATAGTCGGGCGACAGCCCATAGATACTCACCGGGATGATCGCCCTGGTGTGTTCCGTGAGCCTGCGTTCGATGTCCTTCGGATCGATGCAAAACGTATCAGCGTTGCTGTCAGCAAAAACCGGAACGGCGCCGCACTCGACCACAACAAACGCAGTAGGAGCTGCGGTTAGAGTTGGTACTATAACTTCATCTCCGGGGCCCACGCCGGCGGCAAGCAGACATGACAGCATGGTGCCTGAACCGGAGTTGTGAGAGATGGCGTAGCCTACCCCGAACTTTTGCGCAAAAGCGCTCTCGAAGCGGCATGAAATGTTGGCCGGATCTTTGGTGTTTCCAAACCCATCATCGAGCACCTCTTGGACATACAGCCTGTCAATTTTACCCACCCGATTGGCGGGAAGGTGACTGAAGATTTCTTCAGCGTTCAGGTTCTCGATATTCACTGCTATTAAAGAATCACTCATAAGGTATTTAAAACAAGAGTGTTAGCGGAAAATATTAAGTTGAGTCAGCCGCCCCGCTCTAGTTTGTTGTTGGCGATATATCTGTCGACCGCCGACAGTAAACTACATCATCGGCGACCTGGTTGTCAAGCTCTTCCAGGTCGGGGGCGGGGGGCTTGGGGCCGCCCTACGGTCGCTCGCAGCAGTCGTTCGCGCAATATGACATCAAGGGAACCTATCTAGCCACCGAATAAAACGTTCAATAAGGCTTGGGCTAAACTGCTTTCGTTTTAGGCGTATACACAAGCAGCCTGACATCAGCCGCCTTGACAAACGGCTTGACCAGTAAACACAAGGGCGGTATATTGTCGACCGAAGACATATGATAGCCGAAACAGCTTTTCGACCCCTTAAGATTCGCAAAACACTGAAGGACAGAACCTCAAGCCTAGTAACCAACGCGATTATCTCCGGGCAAATCAAGCCGGGCGAGAGGGTAAATGAAAGCTACTTGGCGAGACAACTTCACATCAGCCGCGCTCCTGTTCGCGAGGCTCTGCAGCAGCTTCAGGAGCAAGGGTTAATCATTAGCATTCCCCGAAGGGGGATGTTTGTGGTGAGCTTGAAGCCTGAAGATATTCAAAAAATAAACAGCTTACGGATTGTTCTGGAGGCCGAAGCGCTGCGACTCGCCCGCCAGCATGCATCTCCGCAGGCCGCGGACAAGCTTATTCATAAAGTCAAAGAACTCGAACTCCTAAAGAACGCTCCATGGGCGGAACAGGTGGCAGCCGACGCTGAATTTCATCAGGCCATTTGGGCGCTGAGTGGAAATGAATATCTAGAAAAAATTCTAAATGGTTTGACGATGCCGCTTTTTGCCCATGCGATGCTGAAATTCATCCAAAGTAAAACAAACCCGATTTCACTCGATCCTCACAGGCCTCTTTTGGATTTTGTGTTGGGGACTTCCAAGCAGTCGCCTGAAGAATTAATGCTCACTCATCTTTCTTTGCGATGGGAAGAGCCGTCCAAGTTTTTGAGCTTCAAACACGGGTCAGACCTACCCCTCCCGGCTACGGAAAATACTAAGACATAATGGCGCATGGCTCCTCGCTCATATAAAGTCGAATCGTAACCGCCGAGTCCTCGTGCTAATACACCATCACTAAGGGAGGTTGGCAGCGGAATCAGATCCGTCCGTTCCCTTGCTCTTCGTCGCCTCGCCATACTCAGCGGGAGGAAGGTACGGCTTGACATAGCGGTCTAGTATGGCGCGAACCTGGGCGGCTTCTTCCTCTATCAGTTTTAAATTATACGGCGCGCCAGTTGCGCGTTGAGCGATCCGCAAATAACGAAGTCCCTCATCAAAGCCACCCCAGATATGTCCGTACCTGAAGATTTGCCACGTTCCGATGAGATCCTGTTGAAGTTGCTCCGCGCGCTCTATATCTCCAGAACAGAAAGCATCGTATAACGCTACCGCCATCTGGGGGCAGATGTTATGAAGGCCGCCGATGAATCCGGAGCACCCCATTTGCAGGCCGACCACGATGAGAGACTCGCTGCCTGTTAGAATCGAAAAATCTTCGTCATTCTTCATCAGATGAAGGAGTTTTTGGAGATTGGTGCAATCCTCGCTACTTTCCTTGATCCCAACAATCTTTGGGATGCGCCGGCGAAGCTCGACAACTGTCTCTGGCAGAATAAAGTTTTTGGTCATCGCGGGATTGTCATATAAAAACATCGGCAGATCGACCGCTGCAGCGATCTCCGAAAAGTAGGCGATGAGATGTTCCTGCACCGTGTAATAGTACAAGGGGGCTAATACGGAAATGTGTGTTACTCCCAGGCGCTCGATGGCCCTGGCTTTTTGAACCGCTCGGCTAGTGCTTGTTTCACCGACGCCTCCCATTACAGGTACTGCTCCACTAACCTCATCAACCACGATCGAAACCGCTCTAATCTGCTGATCATCTGTGAGAAATGCGAAGCCCCCCATGGTGCCATTCGTCAAGAGTGCGTGCACCCCGGCGCTCAGTAAGTACCGGGTAAGGCGGCGAAGCCCGGCTTCATCCACCTGATCCCCGTCGATCACTGGAGTTCCAATGGGTGGAACAACACCTTTTAATTTGAGCAAAGTTTGCAAATCAGGACCTCCTTTGGGATTGATTCAAGTTTTGGCCGAGAAGAAGCGACTTGCCTTCGTAAGCTATGTGCCGTCCTTGAAGACACGGCAACGATTTTGCTTTGTGCGCATAATCTCAATTCAATAAGGGAGGCAATTCGTCAGCATTAGGAGTGGATGCCTCCGCCCGAGAACAGAACCTACCGAGGCCAGCGCGCAGAATACTTCTTGCAGAGATACGAGGGGTCAGCGGGTTATTTTCCTTCGACCCGAATGATGTAAGCGCCCTCATCGGGGCTGCTGATCCTTTCCTTGAAACGGCAACTCTTGCGGAACCCAGGAGTGTATTGCTCGTTGTGCTCTGCGTGCCGAGCCCGCGAACCAGTCCGAACAGCAAGGCCGGATTTGGGGGTTTCCCGGGCAGGCTTAACAGATACCCGACTCCAAGCGTAATTAACACGCCAATCAGCGCATAGTAGAAGAAAGAGATGTTTGTTGTAGCTGCAATCGAGGCGACAGCAATTAGCGCGACTACACCTCCGGCTACGGCGGCTTTTCCCTTGGCACGGCGCGAAAGCATTCCAAGCAGGAAAATTCCTAAGATCGGACCGCCGAGAAAGCTGTTGATTTTATTGAATGCGTTGATGAGTGGGCCAAGCCTAGCGGCAAACAATGCGCCGAATGTGGTTAATGTCCCCCAGGCAACTGTTCCCCATCGACCTATCGTAACGTAGTGCGAATCTGAAGCCCCCTGTCGAAGCCAACCCCGGTAGAAATCGACTGTCGTAGCTGTCGTGAGTGCATTGATGCCCGAACTCATGACTGCCATCGAAGAGGCGAAAATGGACGCTATCACCAACCCTGAGAATACGCCGCCAAGTTCATGTAATACAAAAAAGGGCAAGATTGCGTCCATCCTAGGCAGGCCCTGGAGCCGTCCGGGATAGCAAGTATAAAACGTATAAAGGACCGGCCCCAACAGGAACAGGACGAGGTTGACAGGCACAAGGACGCAGGCGTCCATAAAAATAGATCGACGACCCTCGCGGAGGTTGCGGGTGGCAAAGTAGCGTTGCAAATAAGCTTGATCGGTACCGAGAGTGGCGAGCACCATAACCCCTCCACCAATAACTGCGGGCCAGAACGCGGTGAGTTCGTCAGGATTAAAAGAGAAATTCCATAGTCTCAATCGCCCAGCCTGCCCCGCGACCGCATAAACGGTGTGAACGCCGCCAGGAATTCGAGAGAGCGAAAGCCAAAAAACCGCGAGCATGCCTGTTAACAAAATGGAGAATTGTAAGACATCGGTCCAGATGACGGCCTTCATGCCCCCGAGGGTGGTGTAGAACGTGGTGAACAGACCTATCACCAAGACGCTTAAGTACAAAGGGAAGCCGGTGAGGAGCGATAAAACGATGGAAGGCGCATAAATAGCAATGGCGACGTGAGATCCTCGCATTAGAAGGAATAGACCGCTCACTACCAAGCGCGTCCGTAAATCAAAACGCCGTTGAAGATATTCGTAAGCCGTGTAGAACTTGAAACGCATGAAAAAAGGCAGAATAAAATACATGACGATGGGCGCCACAAGCACGTAGCTGCAAGTTGTCCAGAACTCCTCCAGGTTGTGCTGGTAGGACCAGGCTGGCGTGCCCATGTACGTGATAGCGCTCATGTCCGCGGCAACCAAGGAAAGGGCTACAGGAAGAGCCCGGAGACTTCGACCGCCCAAAAAATACTCTGCTGCCGAAGTACGTTTCCGGTAAAACAAACTGCCGATAGTGCTGATCGTAGCTATGTAGCAGATCAGAATGGACCAATCGAGGGATGAGAAGGCTCGGCTCATAGAATAGTCGACAGTCGACGATTATGCTTGAATCCACCCCCGTCGCGCAAGCAAAAGAATAGGTGACTGCCTGCCATTACAAATCGCCGTTTTGACCGCGCCTCCGGTGCTTCCGGCCGTTAAATTTAAAACATCTCATTTATATTCAGTACATTACGCCTCGCTAGAGGGAACTAGATCCGTGCCGCTCTGCTTCTCCCGATTTCCTTCCCATGCTCATGCGCAATAGCTACCTTTTTGAACGCTTGACAAAGCCTGAAATGATGTATAAACTTGTCGACCGTCGACGATTTTAAAGCGCAAGACCCATGTCAGGAGGAAAAGCTAATGAAGCCTACGATTCGTGTCTACCTTGTTTCCCTTCTGGTGCTCTTTTTTCTTACCTCGGTGCACGCCCTAGGCCAAGTAACGGCTGGCGTCCGCGGCACCGTGTCGGACGCGACCGGCGCTGTGATTCCGGGCGCGAAGATAACGGTTATCAACGTCGGCACGGATTTTAGCCAGAGCACCGTGGCCAATGCTTCGGGCATTTATACGTTCACTCTACTTCCGATAGGGACGTACAATCTGACGGCCGAAGCTGCGGGATTCAGATCCTACCAGCGTAAGGGGATCATTTTAACGACCAGCCAAATCTTGGGCCTCAACCTAAGCCTCCAGGTGGGCAATGTTCGCCAAGCGGTTCAGGTCTCCGGGTCTGTACCCCTCGTGAATACGCAGACCACCGAAATCAGCACCTTGATAAATTCCCGGCAAATCAGAGAGCTACCACTGAACGGCCGCAATCCGATTCAGTTGGCTACGTTGACCAATGGCGTGAATGTGGCGCTCGTTCCCACGGTGATAAAGGGCCAAAACTCCCAAGTCATGAGTCATCTCGGCGTCAACGGAAACCAGATGTTCATGACCGAGTACGAACTGGACGGCGGAGAGTTTGAGGATCCTGAATTAAATGGTGGATTGAATTTCCCCAACCCCGATGCAATTCAAGAATTTCGTTTTATAACGAGCAATTACACGGCCGAGTACGGGAAGAACCCCGGCGGCGTCCTGAGCGTTGTAACTAAATCAGGCACTAACGATCTGCACGGGGATGCGTGGGAATTCAACAGAAACAGCGCCGTGGCTGCGCGGACGTTTTTCCTCCCCACCGTGCCCTTTCTAAACCAGAACCAATTTGGCTTCACTCTAGGGGGGCCGGCAATCAAGAACAAGCTTTTTTTATTCGGGACCGCTCAGTGGCTGAGAATCGCTGAGGGGAGCGCCGTGAGTTCCGCATTTCCGCCGACGCAAGCCGAGCGGGGCGGCGATTTTTCAGCAAGTGGTAAACCGATCGTCGATCCTGAGACCGGAAACCCCTTCCCGGGCAATATCATTCCCAAAGATAGAATCGATCCGGTCGCGGCGAAATTCCTGAATCTCATCCCCTTGCCCAATTTCTCAGATGGTTCATTTCGAGGCGCTTTTGCAGAGCCTTCCCATAATTATCAGTGGCTGGTGAAGCCGGACTACATTCTCAGTGACAAACAACGATTGAGCGGTTCTGTTTTTGTGGACAGGACGGCTTCGACGTCACTGCTAGACTTCGGGCGATTCAATATTCCGCTCGTTAACACGAAGGGAAGCGCCGCCGAAAGCAACGACGTTCATATAACGAATGTAATTGTCGATCACACGTACAACATAACGCCCAACGTGTTGAACTATGCTCGCTTCTCTTATATCAAGGGCTTCATCACAGACCTTGCCCCTGGTCGAGGGCCGACTATGAGCCAATTGGGCGCTAATTTTCCTGTGTTTCCCTTGCAGGATGTCCCGGCTATCCTGGCCAGCGGACGGTTCTCCGCTTCCACCGGGAATTTTACCGACACCACCTGGAACGAGTATGAAATTTCTGACAACGTTAATTACATCCGAGGGGCCCATAGTTTGAAATTTGGCGGCTCGTTTCATCACGCAGCCTTCCAGACCTCTTACACTGCGAATAATATGGGCGTTTTTATCGGAACCGGCGGAGTGACAGGGAACCCGCTCGCCGACGTGATGCTGGGCAAGACCCTGTCGTTCGTGTCCAATAATCAAAGCAGTGACGTAAACCAGAAAAGTTTTGCTGCCTATATTCAGGACGACTACAAGGTAAGCCGTAATCTGGTTTTGAACCTTGGATTGCGCTACCAAGTTGCTGACATGTTTCAACCGCAGCCCTCTTTTAAGACCCCTAGCGGTGGACTTCTGAGAGGAGGATCCTCTTTTAAGGAAGGACAGCAATCAATAGTTTTTAAGAACGTCCCAACGGGACTTCTATTTCCGCCCTCGCCCGGATTCGGGAATGTCGGCGATCCGGGCATCCCCAACACAATGGTTTTTACTCCGTTGGGTGATTGGGCGCCGCGATTCGGCTTGGCGTGGGATGTGCGCGGCAACGGCAAAACAGCTATCCGGGCGGGCTACGGGGTTTTCTACGACACCTGGCATGTGAATACCTTGCAGGGAGCCCTCGAAGGGCCTCCATTTTTTGTGAATTTCTTTCAAGCCGAAACCCCCAACCTGGTTAACCCGGTGGCAAGTCTCGCAAACCAGTTCCCGGCCCAGCTTACCCAGAACTTGAGTTTCGCGCCGTTCCTTCCGCTTTCACTCGAATACGTGGACCCACACTTGCGGAATGCTGACATCCAGCAATTCAATCTTACACTTCAACAACAATTGCCCGACGGCATTTCGGTGCAAGCTGCTTATGTCGGGAATGTAAGTCGGCACCTAATGTTTATAAATAATCTGAATCCCGCTGTGTACATCCCTGGTCTGAACGCCAGCGGCAAACCCTTGAGCACACTTTCTAACGAAGACTCGAGAAGGGTGATTAACCAGCCCTTTCTGCCCGAGACCCCATTTGGACAACTAGGAAATGCGGCATCCCGCGCCAACAGTTCGTATAACGCCTTGCAAGTTCAGGTGGAAACGCGCGCCTCGCATGGGCTAAGCCTGTTGGCCGCCTACACCTGGTCAAAGACAATTGACCTGACGTCTTACTTCATAACAACTACCAACCTTATTGGTTCTGAGCAAAATCCGAATGACATCAATGCCGAAAAGGGACTTGCAGACTTCAATCGGTCCCAAACTTTTTCGGCTTCGGCCGTTTACGATACTCCCCCACTCAGCAAAGCTCTGCATGCGAATAATTGGTTAGTTAAAGGAGTTGCGGATGGTTGGGAAGCCTCTTCGATTCTTTCGCTGAGCACCGGTTTTCCTTTTAGCATCACTACGGGGACGGACAATTCTTTGACCGGGGTGAATAATGACCGTCCGAACCTCGTCGGAAATCCCTATCTTTCCGCCGACAGACCGACGGGACAAATGCTGCAGAAATACTTCAATACGGCTGCATTTCAACCCAATGCAATTGGAACCTATGGAAATCTGGGCCGTAACACTCTGGTCGGGCCAGGTTCCGCGGATGTCGACTTCGGCCTTTTTAAGAACTTCGCGGTGACAGAAAGGGCAAAGCTGCAATTACGTTTTGAGTTCTTCAATCTTTTCAACACGGCTAATTTTTCAAACCCAACAGCGTCGATGGGCGCTGGACCCACATTCGGCAGGATTACTTCCGCTGGTCCGGGGCGAATTATCCAATTTGGCGCAAAATTCATGTTCTGACTCGCAGAGCGGGAACGTATGGGATGGCGGCAGCGGCACGGTTCATCGCTGCGCGGACTCGTGATCTTGAGGACGCTCTCGAACAGAACCTTAGCCAAAGATATTTGAAATTTGCCTATAGGGATTCCACCTCAGGCCAGCCTTTCGTTGTCACCCCTGCGAAAGCGGGGGTCCATGTCAACCCGCGCAAGGCATTGGATTCCCGCTTTCGCGGGAATGACGACGGTACCGGGTTCGATGTAACGTCATGTAACTTACGCCCAGAATTGTTGAACTGCTTTAGTCAAACACTGAGCGGGTAAGGAACTATGAAACCAGATGCCATCGCGAATGGCAACGCGCTCCGTTGCGCGTGCAAACGGCAACTTCGGGAAATGAGTCATATTTTCAGAGCCACGTTTTCCCTCTGCTTATTACTCGTGCTTACGTTGTGTAGCTATGCGCTCCATGCCGTAGCGGCGGAGCCGGTTTTTCGAGTGGTTAGGACGGGTGTAATTTACGATGGAGCGCCTGGTTATCAGCCGGGAATTGTCCGAGCCCCGGACGGCAACCTCTTGGTTTCCTTTATGTCTCAGGGCGGCATTTACACAACCCAATCTTTCGACAATGGTTTGACTTGGCAAAAGCCCCAACTCGTTGTTGAAGGCGCAGCGACTTCAATTGGAATCACAAAGCTGCGTGACGGAACAATCCTGTGGCCCTTTTTCCAGGAACTTGTGAAGATGCCTTGCTGTCGAGTCCGCCGTTACCGCGCCTATGTATATCGCTCCAAGGACAACGGAAGGACGTGGGATGGAGACGCGCCGATAGGCATTCAAATACGTGAGCCGATTCCCTATGGTCACATCGTGCAGCTACCTGATGGCGAGCTCTTGATGCCCGTGTGGGGCAGTTATCGGCTGGGAGATCGATGGCAGGTGGGGACACTGGAATCGAGGGATGATGGGCGCACTTGGGGGAGCTACCGGCGAATCGCCTATGACCCGCAGGCGGGCTGCCGGCCCGACAATGGGTTTAACGAAACGAGCATCGCTGAGTTACCGGATCACACGCTGTTAGCGATCCTGCGCGAGCAGCGGGTGGGGACGCGAGACGACAGTCCCGGCGCCGGACCCTGCGATCACTATACTGAGCCGGCGGACTCACTTTACCGGGCGCTTTCAAAGGATCTGGGCAGCACGTGGAGTGAACCGGAGCGGCTGAATCTGATAGGAACCTCTCCGGCGCTTCATGTGCTGCCAGATGGGACGCTGATGCTGGCCTTCCGGAACCACCCCCAGCACGGAACCGGCACAGAGCATTATGGGTTGGCGGTTCGGGCAAGCAAGGATCAAGGGAAAACCTGGACGGATGAGGTCGATCTGAGGGATCCAAAAGGACTGCGCTACAACGCGAAGTTACAGCCGGGATATCCGGACCTCACCGACTTACCCAACAGCGATATACTGGTGGTCTTTCACAGCATCGAAATGCGTGACGGGGTCCCACAAGGATACATCGCGCTAAACGTTCTTCGTCGCGTGAAATAAGCCTCGGCATGTAACGTCGGTCACCGGCAGGATGCTGAAAGAGCGTTTTCCCATGTCCTTCCGGGCGAAGGATCAATGGGTCTTTGGCCCGCCACTTCGCGTGAAAATGGCCGAGCTGCTGGAGGAGGCGGCATGAATCGACGTAAGTTTGGCGAGGCGACGCTCCTAGGCATTGGGAGTGCAGCACTACTCACGCCAGCTTCTCTGCTTGCTGCGCCACCAGCAGAGCTTGGCTCGAATACTACCAGCCATATTGGAGTCACAAGTCTCGGACCCGATTCTTCTCCTTCGGATGGAAGTGCAGATGCGATCGAAGAGGGGAACGGAGCCGATCTCGAGGTGCGTGTAGTTAGGACAATAGAAATCACCAGTTCCTGCCGATACTGCTGGTTTCCGACCGTGCATCGGCTGGCAAACGGCGCCATCATGGCGACCATGCGTATGAGTCCGGATGAGATAAACCCGGAAGGTGATTTTTCTGCATACTGCATCTCGGAGGATGGGGGATTGACCTGGAGCCGGAGATACACCATGGGGGCGGGAGCCAACGTGGATGGCGCATGGTCGTCACTTCCTCAAAAGGACGGGAGGATATGGCAGCTCTATAGCTGGTTGACGCCATATCCTGAGGGGCAGAATGAAAGGTTCCACGGTATTCTGACAAAGTTTGGGAAGGGAGGCACGGAAATTGAGCAAGCGAGAGACGCAGTTATTAGTCTTTCGCGAGCCGTGCAAATGGCTCCCACACAATTATTTGGCAGGCGTGGGGGTGATGGTTTACTGAGAAAACAAGCCATTGCACTCCCGTGGGGGCCAATTATTGAGGGCTTAAACGGTGATTTGATCGCACTCCTATACTACGCAACCGGGCGAGATTCCAGGAAGTACCGGTTGATACTGATGCGTTCTAGCGATGATGGAAAGACCTGGACTGAATTTTCTACTGTAGCTTCCGTGGAACCTAATGGAAAACCTTGGCCTTGGATGGGCAAAGAAGGGCCATGCGAGGCAGGGCTGGTCAGGCTGGATGATAAGCGCCTGTACGTGATTTTCCGAACCGGGGCCGATGGATTCATGGGTCAAACCTGGTCGTCCGACGACGGCAAGACGTGGTCTCTTCCTACCTCGACTTCCTACAAAGGTGTTGCGCCTCGCATTCGACGGCTGAGCAATGGAGTTCTGGCCTGTACATACGGTCGACCAGGTCCGGTGACGATCATGTTTAGTGTAGACGGCACAGGAAAGAAATGGTCGCATATTACGCCAATTTTTTCGGGCATGAGCACGCGCTATACGGATTTCATTGAAGTGGCGCCGGGAAGGCTATTCATGGTGTACGACAGCGTGCCTTACGGCTGGGATCCGATACCTGAATCCGATACAATTTCAAAGAACACGATTTACGCTAAGGTTATCGAGGTTCAGAAGGTGTAGGGCCATGAGATCTTGAGTGGTTGCGCCTTCAGGGTTGTTATGACGGTATGATACGGAGTGATGGCTGAAAAACGTTTTTCCCGAGACCCAGAGGAGGAGAAAATTCGCCGCGCCTCCCACTCCCAAACAGTTCACTGCAGGAACGGGGCCGCGGCCACCTCTCTCTACCACATCCTCTTCGCCTTTATGCTTCTGCTGATCTGTTCAAGCGCGCCGGCGGGGGCTTGGAATGGCCAAGTTGGTAGCCTCCTCTTCGACCAGGCGCAGCAAGCGATCGCAAAGGGTGATTACGGACATGCTATCGAGATTTATCGGAAACTGATCTTGACTCATAGCGATTCCGCGCCGTTGTATCTGCAACTCGGTATTGCCGAATTCCAAAATGGTGATTACCGGCCCGCTGCTTTAGCTCTACAGCACGCGATTGATCTCCAGCCGAAGCTCCAGGTCGCCGAAGCCTTTCTAGGCCTCGCTGAGGCCGCATTAGGGGACCCCCAGCACAGCATTCCATTACTTAAAAAATCCTTTCGCTCTAACAATGGCGCCATTAGCCCCGAATTAAAGCGGACTATTGGACTTCGCTTAGGAAAGCTCTACACCAATGCCGGGCAATTAAACGATGCGGAAGAGGTTTATTTGGCGCTCCTCCGCGAGTTTCCTGACGATCCGCAGGCGCTGTATGACAACTTCTGGTTTGATATGACCCGGGCGCGGAAGATCATGAGAGAGCTGTTGCAAAACGACAGCAACTCTTACCTTACCCATGAAATGCTCGGCCAACTCCTGGCTGAGAACCAAAACTATGCCGCCGCCGCGAAACAGTTCCGGCTAGCCCTGACAGAAGATCCCACGGGGCTCGGCCTTCACTATGAGCTCGGTAATATGCTTCTGGCCATGTCTCCTGACGGAAAGAGCGCGGCTTCCGAATACCAGGAGGAACTCCGCCTGCATCCATCGCACGTTGCGAGCTATTGCCGGCTTGCTCAGCTAGCGTATCGTAGCCGGGACCTCAATCGTTCGTGGAACCTCTACGGCGAGGCTCTTAGGTTTGATCCCCACAATGTCAATGCCCTCGTAGGTCTCTCTGAGATTTGCCTGACCAGAAATCAGCCCCTTGATGCGCTGGCCTATTCCGAAACGGCGGTAAAGCTAAACGCGGAAAGTCCGACCGCGCACTATCTCCTCGCGCGCATTTATCGGAAGTTGGGGCATGCAGACCAGGCGAAAGTTCAAATGGAAGTTTTCCAGAAGCTCAAAAGTGAGCAGGACGCAGAAATTGAATATTTGTCAAGCACACGGGTCGCCGGCCCGCAGGATTAGTAGGGCTTGCTTGAGAAAATCCGCATGAGCAGCTCTTGCGGCCGAGCTGAAGGCATTCGGTTTTAGCTCCGCTTTCCCCTCCCGATAGATTCACATTGCCCGGCGCCTTCCAGTGACGAACATCCTTCCACCTCTGATAAGCGGGATGGGCTCAAAAATCTTCGTTTGGCTTTGGCCTTACTGATAGAGCCAGCTCACGGGCACGCTCTTTAATTTCAATGACAAAAAGGTGGCATGCTCTCTATGCCTTCCGGCGAGGGGACCCGCGTAATAAGTAAAATAAGCCCGTTGATGCACAAACGTAATGCTCGTGTAAGCGTAGCTGTGTGTGGGATTGTCATCCAGGTTCTTCACGTGCTGCCAGGTATGTCCGCCATCTTTGGAAATTGCCGTCGCCAACGGAAGACGCTGCGTGGGCGAGTTGTTCCACACCATCAGCAGGTCGCCGGTCGCAGGGATCCTCTTAATCGATTGCGGCGAATCAGGAGATTCCACGCTCATTGGCTCCGGGGTCGTCCAAGTTTCTCCTCCATCAATGGAGTAGGATTGGTATGGATGACCCGTGCTCGTTCTCACCCACAGCATCACGCGATTATCCGGAAGCTCCACGACACCGGGTTCGTCGGCGCCCACACTGCTGCGTTCTACATCGATGATCGTTCTGCTCGCCTGCCAGGTCCGCCCCTCATCATCGGAATAATAGACCCTGGAAAGAATGTGCTGATTCACTCGAATATCCTTGACATAATATAGCGGCAGCAGAATGCGCCCGGAGCGTAACTGAATGGCTCGATCATTATTAAGAGCCGTATATGAGGGATATGGAACGACGGGTATCCTCTTCGGTGGTGTGAATGTCCGGCCGTCGTCGGTAGAGACACGCACCATCGGCACACAATCTGCTTCCGAGTTCTTCCTGGCGAAGATAAGCAGGACTTTACCGGAACGAAGTCGCAGCAGATTGACGTCCATTACGTTCATCTTGCCGATATCCGCCTGGAGAACGCGCTTCTCCTTCCAACTCCTTCCGCTGTCATCGGAAATCATAGTGGCGATGCGGGCCGGTCCCCAGTCGCTGCCATTGTGAGTGTAGAATTCGGTCCAGGCGAGCAATAAAAATCCGTTCCTCAGCGGCAAAATTGTGCCCTCTGAGTTTCGGTCATTCCCCGGTCGACCTCGCACCACGACGGATGAGAAAACGCCTCCTGTTTCGTTTGCTAGTCCAATGGCCGCAAATGCGCAGATAAGGCCGATGAACCGAATTGCGCTGAGCCTCATGCTCTATCTCCTCCGGCTTTCGACATAGACCGCGCGCTCAGGTTGAAGCGTCTACTGGTGAAAGCTTTGGCCCCGATGGATTTTAGCAATGAATACCAGTGTTAGCCTTGAATTGGGATAAACCTCTATTTACCGGATTCTCAATCTGAGCCACCGGATATGGGTGACGCAGTTTTCTTGGCACCAGAACAGCAGCAGGACATCTCCCGGGTTCAGTTCTTTCATGCTGGGATAGCCAAATTTAAGCGCGCTAAGCTCTTCGCCGGTGGGGGCAGAGCCTGTCATTCCTGACTCGGCTCCTTGCCACAACGACGCTTCGTAGAGATGAATCCATTGCCGCCCTTCCAGGCGGGCCAACTGAGCCCATAACCCTGGGCGATCATGCCGACGGTAGACAGCGAGGATGCGATCATCACCGGCAAGTTGGATTAGCTTGCAGGTTTGCGCTTCGAACCCGGTGAGCATTGGCAGGCTGAACGTTTCACCTCCATCTTCGCTGATGGAGTACTCGGTTGGATAGTTTTTTCCGGCCTTTGCGTCGTATACCCAAGAAACAGCGAGGATGCGGCCATCAATTAGTTCAATAACGGATTGCTCCAGGTGGCTCCGTCCACTCCAGCGGCCGTCAAAAGAACGCCCGAAGCTTTTCCAATTTGCGCCTTGATCGTCACTGATGAGCACCACAGCCTGCTCGCCCGAAGGATTCTCGCCATTCCAGCCTCGCCACGTCGCCGTGGGGGCAAGCCAACGCCCCTCCCTCAACTGGACGATCGGGTGGCACACCTCCCAAGAGGGTCCGACTAGAGGAGGCTCGATCCTTTGCGGCGGGGTCCATGAGCGTCCGCGGTCCAGGGACCGCACGAGAATTAGATCCACAGGGACAAACCCAAAAGTGTCACGGTTCACTAGTCCGGCTTCCGGGTCATGGCGATGATGCAGCGCACCAAAGCCGATTACCTTGCCATCAGAAAGCCGGCTGGTGCGGATTGTGTGGGTGGTCGCAGGCGAAGGGGTCGCAATCAGGCTCTTCTCAAGCGTCCACGTTTCACCGCCGTCCAGAGAGCGTGCGGCGACGGTGTGGTAATCAAGCGATTCAACAGCTTCTCCTATGTCAAAGGTGGCCAGGCACTCATTCCCTCCGAGCAGCACAAGAGATGGATGATAAGCGGTAATACTTCTCAGATATGCCTTGGGGTTGGTATAAACGAGGCCCGCTGACCGAACTGTAATGAGTGTATCCAATATTCATTTGCCCCGTGCAATTCCCTGTAGACGTGGAATAGCAACGGTCAGAGCGTTTTAGCCATAGCTTATTCGCACGAGGGAATTGCAGACATCTAAGTGCAGGGGATCCTTTCGCATGGGGGCTATCGCCGCAGCAGCGGCCCGTGACCAATCTCTTTTTCAGTGGACACGTTTTCAGTCGACCGTCGACAGATTAGCAAATTTGTGGTACCTTGTCTACACCTCACTTCACGGGGCGGCCGGGGGAATGGCAACTAGACGTGGAGCGAGAATACATTTAACGCGTCGCTGACTCTGATAAGGGACCTCTTCCCTCGGCGAATCGGCCAAGGGGGGCATATTTTCTGATGAATGCTGTGACCCTTGGCGAGGGTAATACTCCTCTAATTAAGAGCGCCCGCATCGGCCCGGCACTCGGCATCAATCGGCTTTTTTTCAAGCTCGAAAGCTGTAACCCTTCTGGTTCATATAAGGATCGCTTTGTTTCGGCCGAAGTATCGAGGATTGTTAACGCGGGCGGACCAATGTGCGTCGCCACGTCGTCCGGCAATACGGGTTCTTCGCTGGCAGCCTACTGCGCTCGATGCGGAGTGCAGTGTGTAATTCTGGTAAACCAAGGTGTTCCGTCTGGCAAACTTGCGCAGATGCAAGCTCATGGCGCGCGTGTTCTTCGAGTGAAGGAGTTCGCTACCTCGCCTCGTGTTACGGAGCAGGTATATTGCTCTCTCATCAGACTTGCGGGAAGCTGTTCGCTTTCTCTTGTGGTGTCAGCCTATCGTTATTGTCCGGTGGGGATGGCGGCTGTTGAATCGCTGGCTGAAGAAATAGTGAAGCAGTGTGACTATCCCATCGACCATATTTTCGTGCCGGTAGGTGGTGGAGGACTATTTACAGCGGTTTGCCGGGGAATGGTGAACACGGGCGCTCGACCGCGGATCCACGCAATACAGCCATCAGGCTGCTCCACTGTTGTAGCTGCTTTCGAAAGGGGAGACAGTGAGATCCTGCCGGTCGAGAGTGAAACGCGGATTAGTGGGCTCTCGGTACCTTTCGATATTGACGCCAGCCTTGCTCTTGAACACCTCCGGCGATGGAATGGATCGGGCTTCGCGGTAAGCGATGAGGAGGTGTTCGAAGCACAGCAGAGATTGCTTCAGCAAGAGGGCATTTACACTGAGCCTGCTGGGGCGGCAGCTTTTGCTGGACTAAGACAGGCGCTCGACAGAAACTTGGTACGCCACGATCATACCATCGTCTGCTTGATCACAGGTCACGGATTTAAGGACCCGGAATCTATCGAACGGGCCGCAGCAAGGTATCCTTCTGCCTTACTTGAAGCAGCAGAAGTTGAAGGCGAGGTGGAAAGGTTAGCATAATGCGCGTCGCGGTGGGTGGAATTTATCATGAGTCGAACACGTTCTTTTCTCAACCTATGACACTGGAGAAGTTCGCCGAGCAGGCGCTCCACTATGGTCCCGATATCTTCCCATATTGGCGGCGGACGGCATCGGAAATGGGTGGCTTTCTGGAAGGCGCTGAACGCTTTGGCTTTGAGCTGGTTCCAACCCTGATGGCATGGGGATGGCCGCTTGGAGCCGTGGCCTCTGAAACATTCGAGACTTTAGCCGGTGATCTGGTGTCCAGGATCGGCGCCGCAGGAAGGCTCGACGGTGTTTTACTATCGCTCCACGGCGCGATGGTCTCAGAGGGATACGCCGATGCTGACGGAGAACTTTTGAGACGGGTGAGGCATGCAATCGGACCTGAGATGCCCCTAGTCGTTACTCTAGATTTCCATGCGAATCTGACGGAAGAGATGGTCCGTTGGGCAGACGCCGTCGTCGGATATGATACCTATCCTCATGTCGATCAGGCTGAGAGGGGGATCGAAGCGGCGGAGATTATGCGCCGCATCTTAGAGCACGGTTTGCGGCCCAAACTTGCTCTCGCGCGAAGGCCTTTCCTGCCTCACATCCTAAGCCAATCGACTGAGCGCCCACCTATGGCGGATGCGATCAGGGCGGCGCATGAGTTGGAAAAAAAACCCGCAATTGTGAGCGTTACGGTGGCAGCGGGCTTCCCTTACTGCGACGTCCCAGAAGCTGGTTTCGGCGTCCTCGTAGTAGCGCAGAAAAGTGCAGAGGCGGCGCGCGAAGCTGCTGAAGCGTTGGCTGAATCTGTCTGGCAGCGGCGCACCGAATTTGATCTTTCCATTCCCGAGGCTCAAGAGGCCGTGAGACGAGCCAGTGCTGAAACAGGTGGGCTCACTGTTCTGGTCGACATCGGCGACAACCTCGGCGCCGGGACGCCGGGTGACGGAACGATACTCTTGGCGGAATTATTGAAGCAGAGAGCTCAGGAAGCGCTGGTTTTATTGCCGGACCCAGAAGCGGTGGCCGAATGCCTCAAGGTGGGTATCCGCAAGCGGGTGCGAGTAAAAGTTGGTGGCAAGAGCGATCATCGCCACGGAGAACCGGCGGAGATTGACGGCGTGGTGCGAGCACTGAGCGATGGTGTCTTCCGCAACATCGGTCCTATGCGCGACGGTGTGCTCGACGATCAGGGACTCACCGCAGTGGTCGACACAGGCGGAATCCTTGTGGTCCTGACGGAGCGACGGATGCCGATGTGGAATCTTCAACAATTGAGATCCTTGGGGATCGAGCCCAGCCGATTACGCATTATCGTCGTGAAAGCCGCGAACGCGTATCGTGCGGCTTACGGACCGATTGCTCATCGAATTATCGAAGTAAATACTCCAGGCCTTTCGGCCGCCGACGTTCGCCAATTTAATTACCAGCAGCTTAGGCGGCCGGTTTACCCGCTGGATGCCATTTAGGTGTGCAATGATTCAGCCCCCGACCTTGACAGCTCGGGTTGCTATTATCACCGGAGGTGGAACTGGAATCGGGTTCGGGATCACTCGTGTCCTTGCAGAGAAGGGCGTCAAAATTGCGTTGGTTCAGCGCACCGTAGAAGAAGCGGAACAGGCTGTCCAGAAGCTGCCAGGAACAGAATCATTAGCCTTCGGCGCTGACATCAGCGACCCCTCTGCGGTGCAGCGGATGGTTGAGGATGTGGTCGACCGTCTCGGACGGATCGACATCCTGGTAAACAATGCCAGTGTGACGGGCATGTCTGCGATTGGGCCCATCCTTGAGTGCCCACCCAGCAAAGTTGATGAAATTATCGACGTCAATCTCAAAGGTACATTTTACTGCTCGCAGGCGGTGGCAAAACGGATGATTGCGGCGGGGCGAGGCGGGAACATTGTGCACATTTCGTCCGTGGGCGCCTACGCTGCCCAAGAGCTTGCGAGCCTTTATTGCGCCACCAAAGCCGGGCAGGTTGCATTCACTCGCGCGATGGCCTTGGAGCTAGCCCCTTATCAGATTCGCGTCAATTGCATAGCTCCAGGTGACATCGGGACCGAAGCGAGCTCCCGCACTGCCAGCCATCTGAAAGATTCCGGCGCTTCCGGGCGGTACATGCGGATAACCCCCCTAGGACGGAGAGGGACGCCTCAAGATATCGGCCATGCTATTGCATACATTGTCTCGGACGACGCTGGCTTCATAACAGGCGCAACGCTGGTAGTGGACGGGGGCTTCCTCACTTACTGAGAACGGGCAAAGGGCGGTGCTCGAGGGTGGCTAACGTAGCGGATCTTTAAGCCTTGTCACATCGCGAGATTGAGGCGCATGAGTTCGGAGTCCAATGACAAAATGCACCCTAACGACTTTGATCCGGACCGCTTTGCGCGCGGCGGGAAGTATGCCTTTGAGCTTCAATTTGCGTGCGAAGGTATCGACGTAAACATCCCAGTGCTGCTTGTGCGTGGCCGCAAGGGCGGCAATACGCTTAGCGTAACCGCAGGTATTCATGGCGATGAGCACGAAGGAACCCAGACCATTTTCGACGTGTATTCGTCGTTGAATCCCAATGACATGAGCGGTGATTTATTGGCTGTGCCTGTCGCAAATCCGCTGGCATTTTGGAATGGAACCCGGACCAGCGGAGCGGACGGCGCGGATTTGGCTCGATGTTTTCCGGGTGATTTGGAGTCTGGTCCCACAAGGACGATTGCTTACCATCTGGCGCGCTCGATAATTGGGCGGGGTGATTTCTTTCTCGATTTCCATAGCGCAGGAATAAAACTTTTGATGCCGACCTTGGTCGGCTATAACGCCCAAGATTCTCGCTCGCGCGATGCAGCCTTCGTATTCGGCGCCCGGGTTGTTTGGGCGCATCCTGATATCCCAGCAGGCCGGACGATCTCCTTTGCCAGTTCGCAGGGCATTCCATGGCTCTACACCGAGGCCCGTGGGGCGGGGCGGATTGACCCTGGAGACCTGGAGTTGTTCACCCTGGGTCTTGAGAACCTCATGCGCCATCTTTCCATATTGCCGGGAGGGGTCAAACCCGTCCGGGTGGATTCGCACCTGTATGGGGATGGCAACACGGATTCGTCAATTATGGCAAGCGGGCGCGGTTTTTTCATCCCGAAAGTGAAGCTGCTTCAGGCAGTCCGTCGCGGAGAAGAACTGGGAAGGATCGTCAATCTGCGCGGAGAAGCGATGCAGATATACTGTGCGCCCAACGACGGCGTTGTGGCCGTCATACGGCAAGCGCCGATGGTCGAGTCCGGGGCGCCATTGTTTCTGTTAACCGGCACGCTGGCCTAGAATCGCCCTGGCCATCGCGACGAAGGCCGCTCATTCTCTCCATTGTGAATTTGCCTTGCAGGCGCAAAGTTGATCCGAGTATGACCCTCAGAAAATGAAGCTGAGCCTGATAATCGCGTTTTTGTGGGTTTCAACCTTCATCGCCTCCGGCTTATCGCCGGAACCTCTTCACTGGCAAGAACGAGCTCCCTTGCCTCAGCCGCGTGCTGGCTACATGGCGGGAGTTATTTCGGGAAAACTGGTAATCGCTGGGGGTAGCTTTTGGCAGGGCGGGAAGAAGGTCTGGACCCCGCGAGTTGATACTTTTGATCCTGCTGAAAATCGTTGGTATACCTCTACTCCGATGCCGGAACCGCGAAGTGATGCAGCTTCCAGCAGTTTCGGAAATGCCTTGTATGTGTTTGGTGGCGGATCAGACGGGGAGGTTAGGGCCGACGCGATCGTGTTTCAGGACGGTAAATGGAGGAGGATCCCAAAGGCCACGCTTCCTAAACCCCGTCTCTATGCAACGGCGGTTGAGTGTCGCGGGTCAATCTATCTCATCGGTGGCTTAAGTAAGCCGGGTGATTATTCGACCGCGAGCAACACTTTATGGGTATGGAATCCGAAGGAAGCTAAAAAGGGATGGAAGGAACTGCCATGCCTACCTGGTCCCGGGAGGATTAATCAGGCGGCAGCCCAATCTAATGGGCAAATTTACGTCTTTGGCGGCGCCACATGGGATGGAGCGAATGGGGTGCGTAATCTTAGCGATGCTTATCAATTTGACCCAGAAAAACTTAAATGGACGCGCCTTTCCGACTCTCCTATCGCTCGGCGCTGCTGGTGGGCAGTTAACGTGCATGGCAGGCTTCTGCTTTTGGGAGGATACAGCGGCGCTTACGAGAAGCAAATTTTCGCCTACAATCCGGCGTCAAAATCCTTCGTCTCTGATGGCGCGCTGCCTCATGCAATTTGTGACGCAAAATTCTTTCGTGTCGGAAATTACCTGGTCGGCGCGGGAGGTGAATCGGGGTCCCATATCCGAGCGCCTTGGACCTTCCAAGCGCAGTTACACGGTGCGCGAAAGGGTGGAAGGTTCCCGTGAGGCCGACTTGAAAATGCCCATATTGCCGCGACAGCGGTTTGACTAAGCGTAAAGAATGCTACGTTGAGTGAACAAATTCATGCCCGAGACTTACTTTAACGTCTGTGTTCGAGAACAGAGCATCCGGAACAAAACAAAGGGATCTTACGCGCGCTTTGTTCGAGCCCAAAAATCGCTGGCCGGCGGTGTTTCAAGCGGGCTGCGCCGGACAAGCCGCCCCTATCCGCTTTACTTCTCTGCTGGCTGCGGCTCGCAGATTACCGATGTGGATGGTAATTCTTACATCGATTATGGGCTCGCCTGGGGCCCCTTGATCCTGGGCCACTCTCCGCGTGAGATCATCGAGGCCGTTCGAGAACAGGTCCAGCGCGGCCTCACCTTTGGCGCGCAGCACGACTTGGAGATTGAGGTCGCCGAATTAATGACTCGCATTATCCCCTGCGCCGACCTCGTTTGCTTCGCAAATAGCGGCACTGAAATTGTCGAGGTGGCCCTGCGGCTGGCGCGCGCGGTGACGGGAAGAAGAAAATTCCTGAAGTTCGAGGGGCATTATCATGGTTGGGCAGACTCTGCTTTGGTCAGCTACCATCCGACGCTCGCTGAGATTGAGGCTCATCGGGGAAAGCCCATAGCCGTAGGCCTCGGGCAGCGGCCGCACGATGATGTTATCGTCACCGGCTGGAATAACCCTAAGGAAGTAGAAGGAGTCTTTGCTGATTATGCGTCTGAAATTTCGGCCGTCATTTGCGAACCCATGCTCTGTAATAGCGGTTGTATTCCGCCCGAGCCCGGTTTTCTTGAATTTTTGCGGCAGATCACTTTCGATCATGATGTCCTGCTCATTTTTGATGAGGTCATCACTGGTTTTCGGCTGGACCTCAAAGGGGCTCAAGGTTTTTACAGTGTCACTCCCGACCTTGCCACGTATGCAAAGGCAATAGGGGGAGGAGTGGTCGTCAGCGCTCTTGCAGGAAAAGCGGATTTTATGAATCTGATTGCGACGGGGAAGGTTGTCCACGCGGGCACCTTGAACGGCAATCCTATTGCGCTCGCCGCGGCGAAAGCTACGCTTCAGACGCTTTCTCACAACGATGGCACAGTCTATGAGAGCTTGAGGCGGCGCGGACAACGGTTGCGCTTAGGTCTCGAGACGCTGCTTCGGGACCGGGACCACACGGTGGTCACCACGGGCGCTGGACCCGTGTTCCAATTCTCATTCATGGGAAAGCGGCCTCGTAACTATCGCGATACCCTCGCGGCTAATAAGACGCTCTATAGCGACTTTGCTTTGGCGCTGCTCGATGAGGGAATTCTTGCGCTCCCCGACGGACGCTGGTATCTTTGCGCCGCTCACACCGACGCTGACATTGATGCGACCCTCGCCGCCGTGGCGCGGGCAATTAGCTGAAAGCAATGCGGGTTTCGTGCGTCTGGGCCGCCCTATGCTCGATCGCGGATCAGCGGCGAAAACAGCGTAGGGTAGTGAACTCATGAAGCATATCTTTGATTTGTTTCGTCTCGAAGGAAAAACAGCGCTCGTGACGGGTGGGACTGGAATCCTCGGGGCCCATATCGCGCGTGCCCTTGCGGAGGCCGGAGCCACGGTCGTCGTGGCTTCAAGAAATCACGAAGCGTGTAGAAATTTTGCGCGCGAATTACAAGCCCAGGGTTTACGGGTTGAAGGTGAATCTCTTGATCTGAGCTCGGAGCCTAGCATTCGCTCTTTGCGGGACCGAATCCTGGACCGGCGCCATCGATTGGACATTCTGTTCAACAACGCGGTCGCGCGAGGCGGCGGAGATTTGGATCACATGACGGCTGAGCAGTGGAGCGCTTCGATGGAAGTGAATTCAACCGGACTCTTTCTCGCTTGTCAGATATTTTCAGATTCCATGCGCGCTCAGCGTTCCGGCTCGATCGTCAATGTTGCATCGATCTACGGAATGGTGGGACCGGATTTCCCGATTTACGAGGGCACTTCGATCGCCAATCCTGTGAACTATGCCTTCGCGAAGGGCGGAACTATTAGTTTGACGCGATATCTGGCGAGTTTCCTGGCGCCGTACGGCATCCGGGTCAACTGCCTATCGCCCGGCGGATTCAAAACTCCGGAGACGCCACCAGAATTCGAGAAGAATTACATTCGCCAGACACCACTTCGCCGCATGGCTGAAGAAGATGATATTAAAGGTCCCGCGCTGTTTCTGGCCTCAGACGCGTCGCGTTACATTACCGGACAAAACATCGCCGTCGACGGCGGATGGACGTCAATTTAGCATCGAACGGCGGGCGACAACTTGCAGGGAGTTCTCGACCATGAGTCATTGTGACCGTCGTTATTTTTTGAAAGCCTCAGCGGGAGGTCTTCTCTCGACGAAGGCGTCGCCGTTGCTTGCTGGCGGCCGCAAGCCAGTAAAAGCGGGTGAAACCAATGGGTTTGTCCACGTCGAGGGTGGCCAATATTTATTTGAATGGTCGGCGCCAGAAGATCGCTTCTGGTTGCGTGACAAGAAGAAGAGAGTGATCACCTTGGGGACGATGCAGCCGGCAGTCGTCGTAGCTCCAAGCACCAGCGACCCGGCCCGGCGTTGTGTCTCCGGCAGGGTTGCTTCCCACGAGGTTCGGGATGGAGCACTCACGATTAACTATGAGCGAGTAAATGGAGCTGCGCGCCTGATAGTAACTTGGCGCTTCGATGAGTCAGGGTTGTGGCTGGATCCATTCATTTACGAAACGCCGGCGTCCGAGGACATTGTCTCAGTGCATTATTTTGCTAGCTGCAAGAGTGGAAACCCGAAGCCCTCCTTGGGAAACAACTATCTGATCTTTCCCGGAATCAGTGAATCTTCGGCCATCAGTCCGGTCGTGCCTTCGGTCATGGGATTAAACCTTACCGGGTGGCTGGGACACGGATCATTCGGCGGCCCTGGCCTTTTTCAACAGTGGGGCCTTCCCGCGCATTACTTCTGTGGCTTTCACCGCAACGCGCCATTCAATAGGAAGGGAGCAATAAAAGAAGATCTTTCGGACGCGTTCTGCTGCGGTCTCGCCGAGCTTCCCGCGGGTGACTTTCTCTTCCAGACTCGGGGCGGTAAGCACGGTCCTGTGCTGAATTATCGAAGTGATCTTTGGAAATCCCTCCGCGGCCCCGGCCACCTGAGTTTGGGGGCCAAATGGCGTTGGTCGATTGGCCCTAATTACTATGAGGCGATCCGCCGTTATTATCTTGACCTCGTGGAGAGTGGAATCATTCAACAAAAGAAGAACTCTCCACGGAAGAATTCCACGGTCTTATCGCCTCAGTTCAACACTTGGGGGGCCGAGGTTGCTGCCGGCAAGGACTGGGGCCGGTTTGATGGGGCCTTCTTGTCATCAACCTACCAGGACCTAAAAGCTTCAGGAATGAAGCCAGGGATGTTCGTCGTCGATGCAAAGTGGGAAGGAAAATACGGGCTTCTGGAGCACTCGGCCGAGAGGTTCCCACATTTTGAAGAAACTCTCAAACGAATCCGGTCGGACGGCCATCTCCTAGGTATGTGGGCAGCCTTTATGCGTTGTGAAGATCCTCGCGATATGGGCCTTACTACTGAACACATGTTGCATCACCCAGATAGTACGCCAATCGTAATCCCGGAGGGGGTACTCCACTACTATCTTCTCGATTTCACTCAACCCGAAGTTCAAGAAGCACTGACACGCCAAGCCAGAAAGTTTATCCGGCGCTACCAGCCAGATCTCGTAAAGTTCGATTTTGGCTACGAACTTCCATCGCTTAATGTGGGGGCTCCCAAGGACATGCGATGGGCCGGCGAAAGGCTTCTGAAGAAAGGGCTGGAGGTAGTGATCAACGCGATGCGGGAGGAGAATCCGGATGTGGTGGTGATGTATTACTCACTCTCCCCGCTGTTCATCGAGTACTTTGACCTGCATAGTCCAGACGACATGTTCGTATGCGCCAAGGAATATGGTCTCGAGGCCAACCGGCGCTTCTTTTTCAGCAGCCTTCTGGGTGAAATCGGAATGCCCACTTATGGTTCGGGAGGCTATGACTGGGACAGCATGCCGGAAATCTGGTTTGATTCCGCGGTGGTGGGAACACTAGGCTCATTAAACACCTTTCAGGTTGACGAGGAGGATGAGGGCCCCACCCCGGAGCGCATGGCCAAGTACAACGGCCTGGCGCGATTGGTACGCCCTTCAAATGTATTCAGCATCAGGCCCATTGGAGCGGAATATGTTAGCCCCACGCGCACGGCCCACTCGCCCTCCTGGGCACGCATCGAAAATCAGAATGTCGTGCTGCTGGCGCTTCGTGGCTGCGGCTGGTTTGGCCGAAAGGCGGTGGCAGAGTATGACAATTTGGCTCAGACGACCGCCTCGGTGGTTGTTGCCTCCAAAACAGACGAGGGCATTCAGCGGGCTTCAAGGCTGGCGATCGTTCCTTACGGGGTCGGTGAGGTGAGAATCACGCGAGATAGGAAGAAAGGAAAATCGGTTGAGATCATTGAGCACTGCTGGGGTAACCGAATCAGGAAGAAAGAAGGTATTTCCGTCGAAAATGGAATGCTTATAATTCCCTTGCGAGAGCGTACCGAGGACGGCTCTCCGGTAGAATGGATCGAGGTGAATCTTTGAAGCAGCGTGAGCTTTCGGCGAGGGTGCGTAACGGATTCTTCGCTCTGGATTTTCAGGGAGGCGGTCAGGATTAATTAGCAAGAAGGAATTCGATGACGCGCCCGACGCAGCGGGCGACCTTGGCCTCGCCGG
>JBOGJX010000306.1:0-10396 GCA_050745285.1 Terriglobia bacterium | reverse complement strand
AGTCTCGGGAGGCGCCTGTAACGGCACGGTTAAAACCGTGCCCTTCCGTTTTTGTCTAGCGAGTTCATGAATAATCCGGGCTAGACACACACCCAAATTAGGCGACCACTTGCCCTGCCATCTTCATGCCTAGAATTTTGATTCTCACCACATCGCATGGGGCTTCGCATCGCCGGGCTTCTGAAGCTCTGAAGAAAGCTTTCCTCGAGATTCAGCCGGACATCGAGGTCACAATCATAGACGCCATCGAGCGCTGCTCGCGATGGTTCCGCGCCTACTACGATTCTTACATTATTCCCCTTCGCTATTGGCCAGGTCTCTGGCGCTGGATTGAGACGCGCCAGCATCGAAGCTCATCCACTAGTCCTGGATGGATCTACCGCCGCGGCGGGCGCCCCCTCTTCCGTTACATTCAAGATTTCGCGCCAGACGTTGTCATCGCCACGGAAGTAGGCGTGTCGGAGCTCGCTGCCCTCTATAAGCGGCAGGCCAAGTCGCGCTTCTTTCTCGCCGCCCTCGAGCTCATGGACTTCAACCAGGCGTGGGTGCAGCCTGAGATTGATCTCTACGCCGTGGCTCATGCCGACTTAGGCGAGGAGTTGGTTCGGGCGGGCGCGCCGCGCTCGAACGTGCTCGATTGCGGCATGCCGATTGACCCCGTCTATGCGAGTCTTCCGGCTCGCGCGGAGGTACGGGCACGCCTCGGTATTGAGGAAAATATCCCCCTGCTGCTCGTTCTGTTCGGTGGCGCCGGTTTCGGAAACGCCGCGCGGATTGTTACGGCGCTTCGTAAGGTCAAGCCTCCCTTCCAGGCGGTATTCATTGCGGGCAAAAACCACGCGCTTGAAAAGGAGCTGACGAAGCTCACGATCGGCGCGACCAAGGGAATGAATTGGCCAGAATGGAGAGTGCTTGGATGGGTCAACAACATGCACGAGTGGATGGTGGCCGCGGACCTGCTGTTAACCAAACCCGGCGGCGGTACGGTGATGGAGGCCGCAGCGTGCGGGCTGCCACTGCTCGCGTTTGACCCGCTTCCCGGCAATGAGGAGCGCACCTGCGGTTGGTTGGAAAAGTGGCGCGTGGGAGTGTGGGTTAAAACCGCTGAGGACATCCCGGCGGTCGCCGGACGCTTACTTGTGAACGCCGGGAAACGGGGGGCATTGCGGGAGCGAGCCCATTCCCTGGGCCGTCCCCGCGCTGCCTATGAGACCGCCCAGGCCATTCTGCAGTGTTCATCATCCCATCGTGCATGATGCGGCCGCGAGTGGCGTAGAGGCGGCTTTATGCCGCCATTGGGTGGCGGGGTAAACCCAATGCTACACTGGCACCCGGCTCCATCGGTGACGATCACAGCATGAAAACAGTTGGTGGTAGGGGCGTCCGATGGTATTATCAAAAGATTGGCAGAAATCAAGTTTTTTGGGAGAGCACAAAGGCATGAGAAATTCCAGGTTTTACCAGGCGGTATGTCTTATCGTAGCATTCTTTATCATCGGCATGGTTACGGGCGCCTGCGCTCAATCATCCCAATCATCTCGACAGACCCCCGCAAGCTCGGAGCCGAACACCCAATCGAAGGACCCCAGCAAGGTGGTGCTTAAGGTCGGTAATGTTCAAGTTACAGAGGCGGACGTTGATGCTCTGCTCGATTCGTTGAACGCCCAACAGCAACAGCAAATCGCCCGGGATGGGCGCCACGCGGTCGGCGAGCAATACGCCGCGATGCTGGTGCTCTCTCAGGCCGCCCTGAGCCAACATCTGGATTCATCGTCTGAATTCAAGAAGTCCATGCAGCGGCAAAGGGACCAACTGCTCGCGCAGTTGGAATATCAGAATCTCCTCAGCAAGGCCGAAGTGACTCCAACTGAGGTCGGTCAATTCTATTCGGCGCACCAGCCGGAGTTTCAACAAGCGCAGGTCCACGAAGTCGCCATCATCAAAAAAACTGCTACGTCCGCCAAGGGCCTTACTGAGACAGCAGCGCAGGCCAAGGCGGAAGCCATCCGCAAGGCTCTGGCCTCAGGTACGGATATCACGAAGGTAGCTCATAACTTCAACAGCCCAAACGAAGTGATCGTTAGGACAGATCCCCAGACGATTCCCAACAGCCCGTCACTCCCTGAATTCGCTAAGGCTGCTTTCCAGCTTAAGCCTGGAGCGCTTTCCGAGATCAACGACAGACCCAATGCCCTGATCTTCTACCAAGTCGTGGGCCGCTCCCAGGTAAGTCTTAAGGATGCTACCGCGCAAATCGAAGGCGCGCTCCGCCAACAGAAGGTGGCGGCCGCTATGACGAACCTGAAAAAGCAGACGCCCGTCTGGATGGACCCGGCTTACTTTGGCCAGGCGCCTGCCCCCGATCAGACCCCGGCTCATCGCTAGCCACGAGTTGCTTTGCGGGCGTTCGCCGTCCCCCTGATCTCCGCCGAGGGATGCCCCGCAGGAACCCGGATTCATCCGACTGGCCTCAAGCTCAAGCTCAACCAAAACCCGGTCAGTCCTAACGCGGCTCACTTAACGCGCATGGGAGAACGGCTCGGCGATTCTCGCTCTAGTGACGGTCTATGAACGCCGCAATTTACGGGCGCTTCTTGGGCGGCTCTGCAGAAACGGCCCAAGTCTACGCGGTGCACTCGAGGTTGAGTGAACAGTGCTGCGACTGGGCGCGGTCACCGCTTTGATACTCCAATGGTTAATACATATATCTTAAAATGTTATCAACAGTTCTGTTGAAAAGCCTGTGGAAAAAAAGCCCATCGATCCCCTTAACGCTCCCATTCTGAATAGGTTTTAACCTTTTGCATTAAATTGCAGCAAAACCTACCAAGTTTATTATTATCAATAACATGAGATATATCTCGGCAGCACAATTTGGCGTCCTGGCACACCCAGGCGGCGCAGGTTAGGATGGTCCGGCTTGGCCGGAGCATGATAATTCGCCGGGCTAATGCTGGTTACGGGTATAAATCCGCACCCACTGGCCATGATTTCTGAATTCCTGTACGAGTTTCAGATGAAAGCGCGAGGCGAGCGCTGCGGGCTGAGCAGGAGCCTGGTAATCATAGAACCGGCTGCTGAACGCGCGAATACGGACGAAGGCGGTGAGCAGATTCCGGGGGGGCGTCCATTCGCGCGAGTAAAGGTAAACCACGTCGAAGTGCCCGGCGCGCGTGAAGTCGCCGGGACGGAAATTCTCCACCGGCAAAACTCTCAATGGGCGGGTCACGTAGCCAAGAAACGGCTGTTTCAATTCATCCGTGGCGGGCCATGCGGTAAGAATCACCGGATTGTCAGGCAGGGACTCAAGGTACCGCGCTGCGTGCTCGTGCAAGCGGACGAAATGGGCGTAGGAGATATTATCCTCGTATGGGAACGGATAAGGCGGGTTGATAAACCACGCGGTCACAAAGCACGCGGCGATGATCAGGCAAACCGGCCGCGCCGCGCGTTTCGGCAATTGCCCGATAAACGCCGTCGCCAGCACAAAGAACACAGGAAATACCGGCAGCATATACCGTGGTAGGATCGCTCCGCCTACCGCGCTGAGCATCAGGACGTAGACCGCAATCAGCGCCAAAGTCAGAAACAGGAAATTGCCGAAGTCATCCTCAAAAGCCCACCGGCTGAATGCACTGGAAGGGCGGGGTTTTAACCCCGCCGCAAACGGCCATAAAAATAGTGAAAGATTTATTTTTGCTCTCTTTCCGGCGGGGTTAAAACCCCGCCCTTCCGAACAGGCTGGCAGGCGCCGCTTTCTGCGCGCCCACCAGGTTCCCGCCGCGGCCGCCAGAACGATCAGCCAATTAAAACCCTGAAAAAATACCTCCGCCAAGCGGGCCAAAAGGCTCCTGCATACATGAAGTGGCGTGAAGGCGGAGTAGAGGTTGTATTGAAGGTAACCGGCGTTGCCGGTCCAGAAGCCTGTGCGGCTGTGGTAATAAATCGCCCACACAATCAGCGGTATGAATGGAATGGCGGAAAGCGCCCATGGGTTTACGCGGCGCTCTTTGCGCCGGAACAGCATGAAGGCCCAGACTGCACCCAACATGACGATCGCGGTCTCTTTACTCAAGACCGCCAATGAGGCCGCTACGGCGAACATTCCCCAGCGGCCGTTGAGGACGAAGAAAATCGCCAGCGTGGTGAACAATGCAGCCGTGAGATCCAGAAAAACCAGCGAGCTTTGCGCGAAGAAAAGCGGCGAAAGGGCCAGCAAGATCGCCGCCCAAATGCCAGCTTCGCGCCTCGCCACGCGGCGCCCCAGCGCATACGTGATAACGACCGTGGCGGCAGCGATCAAGATCATGGCCGTCCGCGTGGTGAGTTCTGAGAAGCCGAACAGATGCCACGCCGCTCCGAGATACACCATGACCAGAGGCGTGTGTCCGGTGGGAAGGGTAAGGCGCGGAATCAGCAGACCGTGACGGTAAAAATCCAACGCGGCGGGGATGTAATAGCCCGCTTCATCCCAAAAATAGGGAAGACGAAGCAAAGGAAAGTGAAGGATAAGAAGACCTAGAAAGATAAACGGGAAAGGTGTCAGGATTCTGGCAAGGGATCGCATGAAGCATTCACTTTACCAGAATCGCGTGGGCGAGAAGCGTTCAGCCATCGGGGGATGGAGTAATGGCTGCGGCCCGCGGGGCAATTATGCGCCCGCCTCCGTTCGGGAGATAGTCATTCCCGCTTGCGCGGGAATGACAGCGCTCAACATGACCGCCGTCTTTTGTGAGGTCCCGCCGTAGGGGGCGCTGCTTGCTGCGTCCTTACGCTATTTTCGTCCCCAAGTGGTGCGTCCAAGACGATGGGGTCTGCTCCTAAAATTCCGGTTAGGAGAGCGGAAGGGCACGGCCAGCGTTTCCCAAAAAAACCGGCCGTGCCGCAACGGGCCTCCCCATTCTTGCTGTCTTCCGCTGCGTCGATGGGTGAGCCGCCCATCGACGCAGCGGAAGAAGGTCAAACGCACGGTCCGACGGCACGGCTGAAGCCGTGCCCTTCCGGATCCCTTTTTCATGCTTCGCGGGTGTCGCCAAGTAGCATGACCGACAGTTCGGTTATAATACCCCCACCCCATATGATTGTACAAAAAATCAAACTATTCATTCTGGTCTGTGTGCTTTGCTTATTAGTGGTTGCCCCGGCTGCGGCCGCTGGCCGACACAGCAAGAAAGACGTAGATTGGCCGCATTACGGCAACCAAGCGGGGGGCATGCGCTTCTCGCCACTCACAGCAATCAACCAGAGCAACGTCACGGGTTTGAAGATCGCCTGGGTGTTTCACACGGGCGACATCTCGCGCGGCGAAAACGGCGAACGAAAGAGCTCCTTCGAGTCCACGCCCATTATGGTGGATGGAACGCTCTACGCGAGCACGCCGTTCAGCCGGGTGATTGCGCTCGATCCCGCAACGGGAAAGCAAAAGTGGAGCTACGACCCGCACCTCGATCTTCACGCCAGCTACGCCGACGGTCTTATCAATCGTGGTGTTTCCACCTGGCTCGATTCCACCCGGCGAGTGGGCCAGCCGTGCCACCGACGCATCTTCATCGGCACAATTGACGCGCGCCTGATTGCGCTCGACGCCTCCACCGGTAAGCCTTGCAGCGATTTTGGCAAAGATGGGCAGGTGGATTTAAAGGTTGGAATTACCGGGATTGACCACATTGGCCAATATGAGGAAACATCCCCGCCCGCGGTGATCGGCGATCTCGTAATCACCGGCTCCGGCATCAGCGACAACGACAAAGTAGATATGGCAAGCGGTGTGGTCCGCGCCTTCGATGCGCGCACTGGCGCGCTGCGTTGGAGTTGGAATCCCATCCCACCCAATAACACTAACAAGCCGCCAAAGCTTGGCGCCAAGAACGCTTGGTTTACGGGCGCGGGCAATGCCTGGGCGCCGATTTCGGTAGACGCCAAGCGCGATCTGATCTTCATTCCCACCGGCAGCGCGAGCCCGGATTATTGGGGCGGCTTCCGTAAAGGCGATGACAAGTGGGCGGATTCGGTGGTCGCGCTGCGCGCAAAGACGGGTCAGTTCGTTTGGGGCTTTCAACTGGTCCATCACAATTTGTGGGACTATGACACCGCCGCGCAACCGCTGCTTGCAACCATCCGCCACGATGGGCGCGAAATTCCGGTGGTGATTCAGGGGAACAAAACGGGTATGTTATACGTCCTCAATCGTGAGAATGGTAAGCCAGTGTTTCCGGTGGTTGAGCGGCCCGTGCCGCAAAGCCGCGTGCCCGGCGAGCAGACTTCGCCTACGCAGCCCTTTCCGGTTGCGCCTCCTCCGCTCGTCCCGCAGACGATCTCGGCGGCTGACGCCTGGGGCATAAACCCGCAGGACCGCGCCGCCTGCCACGCGCGTATGGAGAAGCTCGATTCCGGCCCCATCTTCACCCCTCCGAGCCTGCGCGGCATCGTTGCCTTTCCCGGCAACCTGGGCGGCATCAACTGGGGTGCAGGGGCGTTTGACCCCGCGAATCAGTTCTACGTCACGTTTGTCGATAGTTTAGCGATGGAAATTCATCTCGTGCCGCCCGATGAGTTCAGCAGGCTGGAGGATGAGTCCAGAAGCGGCCAATTCCGCGCGGAAATCGCGCCGCAGTGGGGCGCGCCGTATGCCTTGACGCGGGACGTGATTCTTTCACCGGGCCACTTGCCCTGCAATCCTCCACCCTGGGGATCACTGGTGGCCGTGAACCTTTCCACCGGAAAGATTGCGTGGAGCGTGCCGCTCGGGACGACCCAGGACTTCCATCCCGGGATTGCACCAAAGCGCTTAGGGCTACCCGGTCTCGGCGGCCCCATCGTAACGGCAAGTGGACTGGTGTTCGTCGCCGGCTCGATAGGCGATGACTACCTGCGCGCATTCGATGTCAATACCGGGAAGCTACTTTGGAAAGGCCGTTTACCCGCAGGCGGCCAGGCAACGCCTATGACCTACAGCGTGAACGGCAAGCAGTACGTGGTGATCGCCGCAGGCGGCCACGGCAAACTCGGAACAAAACAGGGCGATTCGCTGGTGGCGTTTGCGCTGCCGTGAAAATAAAGTGTTGGGGGGCCGTTGTAGCGGCGGCGTCCCCGCCGCCGGACGCCGCCGCTACAGCGCCTTCACCCCGGGCTTTGCCTGCCGATAGAAGCCCAGGGATCAGGGAAACACTGACCGCGGCCCCGCTACCCGCTTCGAGTTGTAGCCTTGCGATATGACTTTGACATCTCCAGAGCGGCCCGATACACTCGGAGCTATGGAAGTCAAATTTTCGCCAACCCCCGAACAGGAAGCTTTCATCCGGGAAGCTATTAAAGCCGGCCGGTTCCAAAGCGCCGAGGATGCGGCGCGCGAAGCCCTTTTGCAATGGCAGGTACGAGAGCGGCAGCGAAGCGAACTCCTGGTGGAACTGGATGCCGCCGAAGCTTCTCTCGCTCGTGGAGAAGGCGGCCTCCTGACGACGCAATCCATTCAGGGATTTATAGAAAACGTCAAGCAGCGGGGCGTGTCACGCTTGATGCCCACAACGTAGTCTTCACGTTCGATGACCGCCCTGCGCATCTCTCCCGAAGCTGAAGCCGATCTCGATGACGTCTGGCTCTATATGGCGCGTGAGAGTCAGAGCGTTGATCGTGCGGATCACTTCCTCGACTGCTTTTCTACCTTCTTTCTCCGATTAGCTGAAAATCCTTATTTGGGGAGGCGTCGGGATGACCTGCGGCGAGCATATCGTAGTTTTCCGGTTGGCGATTATCTCGTCATCTACCGCGTGCCCGCCAACGAGGAAGTCTTGATCTTGCGGATTATTCGTGGGAGCCGCGACATCCAGTCCCTGCTTGTTGAATAACATAACCGGATGGGACGCCATCCGGCACTATCCATTAGGTGGAGGAAGCGGGTTTCTTTCCGCCGACGATATGAAATGATACGTCGATAAGCATCCGCACGGGCACCGGCTTACCGTCAAGCTCGCCGGGTTTGAATTTCCAGGTTGGGATGGTTTTTAGTGCACTCTCATCGAGACCCTTTCCCAACGGTTTCGAAACCTCCTTAACGCTGATCACCCTGCCTTCATCACTGACTACCGTAGAAAGGACCACGTCGCCGCTGAGCTTGGCCTTGAGGGCTTCGTGCGTATAGGGCGGGTCAGGAGAATACACCGCCACGGGACCCTGAACACCTTTCCCTACCTTGTAGACTTTGCCGGCGTATTTGTAGTCTTTGCCTTGGAAATTGTACGTCTGGTCGCCCGTTCCTGGCGTTGCAACTGTTAAAATACCCTGTTTCTTGGTGGTCAGTGTAAGTGTGCCGTTTATTTCGGAACCAGTCGGGTCCGCCTGGGCGCTCGGATGCTTCGCTGGCTTTGCAGGTGTGTCGGTCAGCGTATAGTTTATTTCTATGCGCGTGCGAACGGGCAAAAGCGGACTTGGCGCGTAGCGCCATTGCTTCACGGCGTCTATGGCGGACTTCACAAACACCGGCGGCCCGCTGATCAGCTTCACTTCCGTAACATGGCCGATCTTGTTGATCAGGACGTCGAGCCGGACGGTTCCCTGAATGCCTGCCTTCTTGGCCTCGGGCGGATAATGTGGCACAACCACATGCACCCGCTTGAGTTTGTTGACATCCACATTGTGCGGCGGCGCGCCGTTATGGATGATGACCTTGTAAGGTCCCGCCGGCCTGCCCTGAACCCCGCCCGCGACTCCACCCTCGACACCGCCTTTGATTCCTCCAGGGACGCCGGATTCGATCGCCACTTTATCCGGAGCGTGAGTTGGAGTCCGCAGCGGGAACGCCCACACGGCGGCGCCGCCAGTAAGCATGAGGGCAGCGGCAGCCGCCAGGCACGCTACAATCAATCTGAACCGTGACATGGAAACCTCCTTTACCATTAAGGCCACGCGCTCGGCGAGCTGGCCTTCGCGTAAGAACAGGGGAGCGGGAACGCTCCCACGACCCAAATCCTGCTGCGCCATCTCGAGCAAAGCGCTCAGATAAGCCGACCGCGATTGAGTCCGGCGGACTACTTCGGCGTCCACCGCCTGCTCGCGGCTCAACCGTATGTTGCGGACCACCCACCAGAGACCGGGATGAAACCAGAGCAGCGCGAGAATAGATTCCTCCAGCATGTTCCACGCCCAGTCGCGCCGTACAACATGCAGCAGCTCATGGCAGGCAATCGCTTTTTGCTGGGAGGACGGTAATTCGAAAAATCGTTGTGGCAGCAACACCGCTGGAAATCGAAAGCCGAACGTCGCGGGCGTTTTCAACTCGCCTGAAAGAAAGATCGCCGAGCAAACGGAGGTGAGGCGCTGCGCTTCGTTAATCGGCGCAAGCTTCTCGCGGAAGGGATTGGCCCGCGTGCGGTACAGACGCAGGCGGCGCAGCCCCAGCAAAATCCAGACGGCGCGGAATAGAATGCCCACGAGTAGGACGGCCCAAACCGCTTCCGCCCAAGAGAAGGGCCACCCCGAGCCGACAGCAACGACGGGGCCCATACTGATGGAAACGTGCCCTGCTCTTCCATCCAGCGGCAACAATTGGGGCCGCCAGGGCTCAATGAGCGGGAGCAACAAGCACACGGCCAGCAACACCTGCCAGTAGATGAGGCGAACCTTCGGCACGCGCAGGCGAAGCAGAGGCGGCAGCACGCTTCCCACAATCACGATGGCGGCCACCTGAAGACTATAGGCCGCAAGATCCGTTAACCACAACGGCTGATAAAGCATCACCGACCCTCCTGAATCGCGCGGGTAATCTTCTCTATGTCCTTTTGCGAAAGGTGCCGGTCTTTCACCAACTGCACGAGCAGCGGCTCGGCGGAGCCGTCAAAAACGCGGCTCACAAAATCCTGCAGCATGGCCTTGATTACCTGGCTCTTGGGGCGCGCCGCCTGATAAACATAGGCGCGCTCCGCGGCCTTTTTCTTGAGATAGCCCTTGTCTTCGAGAATATTCATCATGGTCATGACCGTGGTGTAGGCGATCTTGCGCCGCTCAAGAAGAGCCTCGTAAACACTGCGGACCGTGGCGCTGCCGAGGTCCCAGACGATCTTCATGATTTCCAGTTCCTGCGCCGTCAGCGTCTTACTCTTGGTTCGCATACTATGTTATTAGTACTATACAATACGTTTGTCAAGCGTTTTTTGAAGCGGTGTTTTCGCAGCCGAAAGCAGATTCTTCGCTACGCTCAGAATGACAGGGGCGGCGCGCAGAGTGGCTATGCCGTTTCGGGACCGCAGGGGCAAAGTGGTAGCCCCGGCACGGCGTTTGTGCCGTGGGCTGTTGGGCTGGCAAACCCGGTAAAAACACACGGCACACAAATCGTGCCGTGGCTACCCCCTACTAAATGGAAAGCAGGAGAGCAACAGGTTGCGTCCTGTGAGGCTTTCAAGTG
>JBOGJX010000305.1:0-6441 GCA_050745285.1 Terriglobia bacterium | reverse complement strand
GCCTTGGACGGGCCAATACCCACGGCACACAAATCGTGCCGTGGCTACCAGCTATACAGCGAAGTAGCGCAGAGTTTTGCTTTTGAAACTCTGCGGTCTTTCTCTGTAGCTCGCGGCCTCTGTAGCTCGCGGCGGCCAAGCCCCGGCCGGCCGGGGGAAATTGCTCATACAGCGATTTCCAATGAGAAGCCAGGAAAGCACTGGAGTGTTTTGGCGAAGAATCCGGCGCATCGTGGTGGGAGCAACGCTAAAGAAGAATTCTGTGAGGTGAATATGAAATTTGAGTCATTGAAAGAACTTTATGTTGACGAGCTTCAAGACATATATGACGCCGAAAAAGAGATCGTCAAGGCGTTACCGAAGATGGCTGAATCGGCTTCCTCGCCACTGCTCAAGACGGCGTTTGAGCAACACTTGGCGCAGACAAAAGGACATGTCAGCCGGCTAGAACAGATATTCGAAGGACTAGGCGAGAAACCCAAAGCGAAGAAGTGTGACGGTGTAAGGGGAATTCTAGAGGAAGGTAAGGACCTTATTGGGCAGAAAGGGGATCAGGCAGTTGTTGATGCGGGCCTTATCGCCGGAGCACAGAGGGTTGAACACTATGAAATGGCCGTGTATGGATCCCTCAAGGCTTGGGCCGCGCAGTGTGACAGTACGCAGGCTGTGCAGTTACTGGCCGAAACGCTCAATGAAGAAAAACAGGCAGACCAGAAATTAACGGAAATCGCGGAGGGTTCTGTCAATAAACAGGCAGGAGGCGCATTCAGGGGCGCGGCATCCGCGTAAGGGCCTCGGAAAGGGGATGACGGAATAATGCCCACGCGTCTAACTGATGGGTTCCTTGTTGTGGATGCTGCCAGAGCGAGGGGCTAGCGAAGCGTTTTCGCTTCGGTTCGGCGCGTCTCCGGGCCAACATTTGCCCGCACGCATCGCGAAAGCGCGACGTGGGCGCTATGCGGGGATCGCACTTCGCCGCGTCTCGAAAGCGAATTTGAATTAGGAGAAAAACAATGAGCGCGCCAGGTTCTAAGCGGCAGCTACAGGAGGAGAGGACGGCTCATCCTCGGGAAGGCCAGGCCAAGGAACCAACCCTCCTTGTGGGCAACGATCTGGCCAAGTTCGTCCAGACAATCCAGGAGTCTATTGCGCGCCGCGCCTATGAGTTGTTTGATGCTCGGGGAGGCGAAGCCGGCCAAGATCTGCTTGATTGGTTTCATGCTGAAGCAGAAATGATGCATCCCCTGAATGAGGAGATTACCGAATCCAGGGATAAGGTGACGGTTCGAGCTGTCGTTTCCGGGTTCAGCGCGGACGACTTAAAGATTGGCGTGGCGCCGCGCCGCGTTACGATCAGCGGCAAAAGAGAAGAGAGTTCCAAGGACACGCGGGGAGCTAGTCATGAAGCTTCAATCCGCATGCTCAGTATGATTGATCTCCCGGTCGGTGTGGATCCCGAAAAATCAACAGCGTCTCTGCAGGGCAAGGAGCTTACGATTGCACTGCCAAAGACAAGCTCACAATGAGCGGCCGCCGGCTTTGCGGTGTTACACCGGCGTATGCAGTTCCTCACAATCACAGCCCATGGGCCTTGCGGAAATCCTCGACCACTTCTTTGGCGGGGCGATGCCCGGCGACGACTTGGTAATTCATTTTTCGCATTTCTTCGACCGAAATCCTCCCTGCGAGATCTGCCAAAGCCTTGAGCACTGCCGGGTGCAGGATTAACGTTTGCTGACGGACAATCGGGACCGCCTGATAAGGCGGGAAGTAGCGCCGGTCGTCTTGAAGAATGACCAGGTGATACGCGTCAATAAGGCCGTCCGTTGAATTGCCGGCTACAAGGTCAACTTGTTTCGAAATAAGCGCGCGATAGAGCAAACCGAGATCCATAATCCGCGGGGGTCCGGCAAAGCGGAGATGATACGTTTTGACGAAACCGCGATAGCCGTCCTGTCGTTCCATGAACTCGTAACCAAAACCCGCATGCCATTTGGGTGCGTAGGGAGCGATCTGGGAGATCGTCTGCAAGTGATGCTGGCGCGCATCATCGCCACGAATGACAATGGCGAAACTATCGTCAAAGCCGAGCGGCCGGGTGACTACTAAACCGAAACGCCGGGCGTACTCTTCCTTCACGTGTTGGTAAACGTCGCTTGGGCTGCCGCTCGCGCGTTCCTTCAACACGGCTTCGAGAGCCGTCCCGGTATACTCCACATAAACGTCGATCCGTCCTGACAGGATCGCTTGCTGGCAGATATAGGTCCCACTCAGATAAAAGCGCCGCTCGACCGGCAGCCCGGTCACAGCATGTATGTGCTGGGCGAGGAGCTCTCCAAGGATTTCCTGCTCGGCAAAATTCTTCGAGCCCACAACAATGACGGCCCGTCGCGGAGGTCCGCACGATAGAAGAAGCAAGACCAGAATGCCCAGAGTTGCGCCGCGCAGCAGTAGCATTCCTACCCTCGACGCAGCATTCTTTCGAGCTGCCCCAGTGCGATGTCCGCCACCAGCGCCATAATTGCCGCCGGAATGGCGCCGGCAAGAATCAAGTTATTGTTGACCATGGAAAGCCCCCGAAAAATGAATTCACCCAAGCCGCCCGCGCCGATTGCCGCCGCTATCGTTGCCACACCCACGGAGATCACGGTGGCAATGCGGACGCCTGCGATAATCACACTCATGGAAAGCGGAACTTGAACGTGAAAGAGAAGCTGCCAATCCGTCATGCCCATGCCTCGCCCGGCTTCCACGATAGCAGGATCAATCCCCATAATACCCGCGTGCGTATTTCGAATGATGGGGAGTAAGGCGTAAAGTGTCAGCGCTAAGATGGCAAGCCGGTCGGCGCGCGAGCCAAGCCACGGCAAAGGCAGCAAAAGGCCAAACAGCGCCAGACTTGGGATGGTCTCCATGATGTTAGCGCTGCCTAAAATGGGTCTCTGGAATGACGGCCTGCGCGTTATTAGGATTCCGAGTGGAATGCCGATGATCACCGCAAGCAGCATGGAGACTCCGACCATCCAGAGATGCTCTGCGGTTAGCGTGAAGACCTCGATTCGATCGGTCCAGAAGAAGTTCAGTAAGCTCATGTTCAACCTCTCCAGAGAAATGCATGTACAGACTAAATCCGGAAACGGGTAGCGCGGGCCTGCGCTTTTCCAGTTCCGCGGCTGGCGGCTGGTCAACGGAATCCGAACGAAAAGACCTGCACACAACGCAGGTCTGCGCTACTTACTTAACTTACTTAACCGTGGCCGGAATCTTCATCTGCGCTGCCCGGTACCGGTTGCCCGGTCTCGAACGCAGCCAGGTACTGCTGGGCCAGCGGATCGGAAGCGCGCCGGAACTCTTCCGGTGTATAACTCCCCACCAGACGGCCCGCTTCGAAGAGGCTAATTCTTGTCGCAAGAAATAAAGCTTCATGAAGGTCATGGGTTACAAACACCACCGTCTTCTGCAAATGTTTTTGTAATCCTAGAAACTCCCTTTGCAGTTCTGCGCGCGTAATGGGATCAAGCGCTCCGAACGGCTCGTCCATCAGGAGAATGGGTGGGTTTGCCGCCAAGGCCCGCGCCACTCCCACCCGCTGCCGCTGTCCTCCGGAAAGCTGGCTGGGGAAACGAGCCCCGAAATCCGGGTCGAGTCCCACGAGCCGCAAGAGTTCTTGCACTCGCCGGTGGATGCGCTCCGGCTCCCATCCCTCCAACCCAGGGACCAGGCCCACGTTGCGCTCCACGGTGAAATGCGGGAAGAGGCCGGCCTCCTGGATGACATACCCGATACGCCGCCTTAAACGGATCGGGTCCCATTCTGTGGTGGGCTTGTCCTCCACGCGAACTTCTCCCTCGCTTGGGATCAAGAGGCGATTAATCAGCTTCAGCGTAGTAGTCTTGCCGGAACCACTTCGCCCCAGGAGAACCATCGTTTCCCCCCGGAGCACGTGAAGAGTCAATTGATGGAGGATTTCCCGCTCGTGGTCCAAGCGGACCGAGGCACTTCGAAACTCGATGGTATGAATCTGAAAGCAGTCCATTTGTCACCAGGTGGCCTTGGCTAAAATATTAGAATACGCGGCTGCTTCAGCAGTTGGTCGTGTCGCTTGGTACACCCGCAAAGTTATGAAAAGGCCCTCACCCACCGCGACGGGAAGCACTGCTTCCCCGCGGTGCCCCTCTCCCCCTTGTGCGGGAGAGGGGCGCCGGAAGGCAGGGTGAGTGCGCTTACGGCACGGTTAAAACCGTGCCCTTCCACCCTCTTGATCGAAATTTTCAGGACACGTTGCTAAAAACAGCCGCACCCTGTTCACTTAAGCACAGCGCGGCCTTCGGCCACAGCCAAGAGCGCTGTCATGCTGAGCCCTTCGGCTTTGCTCAGGGTAAACTCCGCGAAGCATCGGCTCGTACCGGACCGGCCCCGGAGAAAAGCAGATTCTTCGCAGAGTTTACCCTGAGCAAAGCCGAAGGACTCAGAATGACAGGTTCCCAAAATCTTGCTAAAAAAACAAGAATTCACGACGTTGCATTGCAGAATTTCGCTTTTGAAACTCTGCGGTTTTCTTTGCGAATCTTCGATGGCATTTCCTTCTTGCTCCGGCGAAGGGAGGGTATTAGCATGTTTCCTTCGCTTTTTGGCTGAATCTTTCGAGGAGGCTTTAACCATGAATCGCAATAGCATTTCCCGCCGCGACTTTATCCGCGCATCGGCAGGCGCAGGAATGACGTTGGCCGCGCCGCCCTTCCTGCTCGAACCCGGTGAGCTTCGCGCGTCGCCGGGCCCCGTGCCTCCCAGTGACACGATTCGCTTCGGCATGATCGGCATCGGCATGGAAGGTTCCGGAGTGTTATCGACATCCATCGGCATTCCTGGCGTTGAGTGTGTAGCGGCGTGCGACCTCTATGACGGGCGGCACACGCTGGCGAACGAAATCATCAGTGGAGCAACGGGCAAGACGGCGCCCACCACGCGCCGCTATCACGAGCTGCTTGACAACAAGGAGATCGATTGCGTGGTGGTAGCGGTCCCCGACCACTGGCACAAGCAGATAATTGTGGACGGCTGCAACGCCGGCAAGGACGTCTATTGCGAAAAGCCGATGACGCACAAAGTTGATGAGGGCTTTGAGATCATTGATGCCGCGCAGAAGAACAATCGCATTGTGCAGATTGGCAGCCAGCGGCGCAGCTCCATCGGCTTTGCCAAGGCCAAGGAACTAGCGAGCCAGGGAGCGATCGGCGACATTTATTATGTGGAGGGAATTCTCGGCCGGAACTCTCCCTGCGGGGCGTGGGTCTATCCTCCGCCACCGGGCCTTTCACCCGAAAACTTGGATTGGAACACTTGGCTGGGCGATGCCCCCAAGCGCCCGTTTGATCCAATCCGCTTTGCGCGCTGGCGCGCTTACAAGGATTACGGCGAGGGCGTGCCTGGCGACCTTTACGTGCACTCGCTCACCGGCATCCACACGGTCATGGGAGTGGAAGCGCCGCCAGAGCGCGCGCAATCCACCGGCGGCTTGTTCCAGTGGAAAGATGGGCGAGACTATCCAGACCTGTTGGTTACTTTCTATGACTATCCCGATTTTCGTGTCGCCATTCTAATGACGCTCAACACCGATGAGCCGGAGGTGACCCGGTTTCTTGGCACGCGCGGCATCATTGAGGTCTCAGGTGGGGGCGACTATCTGAGGGTGGCTCCGCAAGACGGCAAAGATCACGGTCCTTGCTACTACGATTCCAGCTTTCCCGAAAAGATGCGCGACGCCTATGAAAAAGAGTGGCACGAAAAGAACGATCCCAAGTTGGGAACGTCCGTGATGGTACAAGGTGAAACGTATCAGTATCCGCCTGGCTACAGCGAGTTCCGCGAACATTTGTGGCACTTCTTCCAGTCGGTAAGAACACGCCAACCGTCGGTGGAGGACGCGGTGTTCGGCAACGGCACGGCCATCGGTTGTCACATGGCGAATTATTCCTATTTCCACAAGACCACGGCGGTTTGGGACAAGAGCGGCAGGAAGATTACCAGCAAATAAGCCCTCGGCAGGCGCGCACGGATTTACCAAAGGGGTGGTTCATACATGCGGCGCTTGCCATGGACAGGATGCCATGAGCGCTTGTGGGCAGGCAGCCATCGCGGCGCAGGGTCGAAAATGCAGCATGTAAAAATTGCCCGTGCTGAAATAAAAGGAGTTAGCACAATCGGCTCTGCCTCGCTTCCATCACGCATTTTCATGAACTTTCGCGGGCCGTAGGCCCTAAATAACATACATGAAAGGCAATGTATGGAGTGCCAGGATAAGCCTGACTGATCTTGCAAGCTAAAAGGAACTGCTCCGAAAATTTCGGTTAGGAGAGCGAAAGGGCACGGTTTCAACCGTGCCGCAAGGCGCTTCCCAATTTCGTTATCTTCCGCTGCGGCGATGGGCGAGCCGCCCATCGC
>JBOGJX010000304.1:0-7307 GCA_050745285.1 Terriglobia bacterium | reverse complement strand
AGGCAGGTTCGCTGGAATGCCGTGACGAGATTGCAAGCGAGGCGAATAATCTCCAGGCAGAGGGCATTCGCCTCAAAGGAACGCGTGGGGATTTTCGGCAAGGCGAAGTCCTCGCGCAACTCCCGGATGCGTCGTTCCATGGCCGCGCGGCCATCATAGAAATGCCACACGCCGGCGGGAGTCAGCGGCAGATCGGTTACCCAGGCGCGATACACATAGCGGCCCAGAGTGAAGAGCGTCGGCTGTGTTTCCGGCTCGGGAACCAACCGCCGCGCGACCGCGAAACGACGGGCTTTGCACCAACCGTGGGCGCGATGCTCAAAATCGGCCATCTCCCAGTCGTGGTTAACCGGCTCATAGTGCAACCCGGGCAGCAAGTTTCGGAAGGACGGGCTCAAGCGGGCCACGACAGCGTATTGAGCCGGTCGGGATTCGAGGGCATCGAGCACGGGGTTAAAAGCGAAGCCTGCATCGGCCCGGGCACGAATCTCCCGGATGTCGGGCGGCACATTCGCGAAGCAGGTATCGAGTATCACCACGCTGCCGTCCCAGGTTCCCGCATTTCCGGCGCGGAGCTCGGCGTCCCACAGGTAAGCGGAGTTGGCTTCGATGCAGAGCAAGGGGTTGTAGGATCGCTTGCCCCGGTAGCGGGGGTTGTAGCCGATTTCGGCGCCGTCCTGGTGGCCGAAGGTGGTGACCACCGTGCTGTCGAGATCCAAGATGAGGCGCGAGCGGTGCTCGGGTAGGTGGATGAAGTTCTGCAGCAGTCGATCATTAACGCTATGGAGTTGCTCCCACAGACGGGCAGGCGCATGAAGGAGGAATCGGCGCAGGGTTTGCGAATCTGGGAAGCTTTGCAGGCCGGTCAAATATTGGAAGGTTCCGTTGGAACGCAGGAACGACGCGGTCTCGATGCGATCCAGGCCTAGCACGATCGGGTAGACCAAGGCCAGGATCATCTGCGAGGTGGAGTAGCGGCGGTTGCGGCGAGGGTAGTGCAAGTGGCGGGCAAGAAAGTCGCGGAATTGCATCACTCGTAAGAATTCGTGAAAGAAGTAGACACCACCGAAGTGCGTCAGACCCTTATGATTACAGGCGATCTTAAGGTTACGCGGCGATCTCCGCACCCTGAGCCTTACCTAACCAAAAGCGAGGTTAAGCTCAGGGTAGCAGAAGTGACCGCACGACTCGATAGAAAAAGGCTGGAAGACACTTCCAAGCCGCCCGATCAAACCGGATTTAGGTAATAATGCTGTTGTCGCGGCACGGAAGCAGTTTAGCCGCAATGGTGATTTGGCGCATACATCAAAATCAATGTATGCGCCACCCGCGATGTAGAGAAACTTATACTTCCGCCCTTCCAGCCGCCGCAGCGGGCGATCGCGCCCGCACAGAGTCCAAAGATTCGCCCAAGGTCCAGATGACTGCTCCAAGCAATACCACGTCTTTGATGAGAAATTGTCCAGGCTTTCCCGAAAGGGAGGGAAACCCATATCCTGGTTGCCACACGCCGGGGTCGGAAAGCAAGAAACTCAGAGTAGTCAGGAACATTGCGATCCCCCCCAAACTACCCAGAGCCGAGAGCTTCGGCGATATTGATTTGATTGCAATAAGCAGGGCAATGATTATTTCTACTATTCCTAAGGCGCGTGAAAAGTTCCGCACATCCAGAAAGAGATACGCCCATGCGAGCAGAGGACTGTGAGAGGCGTGCATGAATACGCCTTTCGACTCGTAGGCTGTGAACTTTAAACAGCCGATCCAGCCGATGACTAGCACCAAACCGTAGCGAAGCAAGATGGTTCCGGCTGTCTGCACCTTTGTTTGCGTGCGAGAATCGGTGACCCTTGTAGTTACATAATTCATGATTGACTCTCTATCTCAATTAGCGCTTAGAATTCCGAGTCCTACTTAGGATTTGACCAGATGTGTCGCATGGGTGATAGCAGCTCCCGCACGCATGGCCGCAGCAACCGTCGCTGTTTCTGCCAGTATTTTGGTCTGTCGCTCCCGCATCGCGAGCAGCCTTGAGGTGATGCTCAATGCAGTGGCTCTGACGCCCATGCCTAACGGCAAGAGCGCTATCGCCCGCAGCACGACTCGAACTTGCTGTACACCACTGCTCAGGGCTGGACGAGCCATACCCCAAGTATGGAATAAAACATGCTGGGTATTCCCTTGACTCAGGTGACCCCGACATCTTGTGGCCGTCGGTACCCCTGCGCCGCTATCCATGGTGGTGGACGATGTACGACCTGAGTGAAAGGAATAGCCACCTAAAACATTTCCAATTGGAAGTGTTTTATAGGAATCGTCTCAGGCAGTCAGCAACCTAGTTACTTTCGGGAGACGCCTCTTCTTACGAGTGGCTATAAATTATGCGAGTGTTGGTCGAAGATCGCCGGACTGTGCCGACAACTAGTGTGGTGTCCACGAAATACGTATACAAATAATCTGGGTGGCGCACACCTGGCCGCTCCTTGCCATGTGTGCGGTTTTCAAGGGTCGCACACATCGCAAAATGCGCGATGTATGCGCCACCAGTTGAAACAGATTGTCTACCCAATTCGTGGACACTACACTAGCGGCCATCGATCTCGAGACCGGGAAGAAGCGACGGACAGCGCTTACCGCTGGAGACCCGCCGCTCCGGTTATTGCCTGAGTGTTAGCGGAGGGAGATCCGGCGCTTCCGCCAAATACTCAATCCGGCGAGCATCGAAAGACCTAAGCCCATTAGCCAAACGCTGGCAGGCTCGGGTGTCGCAGTCCTTACGAGAAGGCCGCCCACGATCGGCGGGGGCTGCTGGCCGTCCTTGAATTGAATCAATTCCGGAATCACGCGGGCCTGGTCCTGGGCTGCTTCGCCTAGAGACGCACTTTGGGAGTCCGCGCCAGTGACATTGATAAATCCTTGCGGAGTGTTCGGCGCAATTGCGAAACCATAGAGTCCGTTCGAGATGGTGGCCTTGAATCCCGGAGCTGGGAGGGTGATTTCCCCAGGAATCGTTTCGCCGAGGAACGAGATCAGATTCTTCACTCCGGGCACGTCCGCCGCCGTAAAATTTCCGCTGAAGTCGGTCGCGCCAGCATCGGTGGCTAACTGTTCGAATTCGGCCACAGTAGCGACACGAAAGCCGTCCTGCGTGACGAAAGGCGACGATAGAATTTGGTTGTAGGTGAGACCTTGCGTCGCGGATGGCGCGAGGAATTCCAGGCTCTGATTCGTATCGATGGTCAGATCGCCGGGTTTATTAAAGGTGCCTTTGAGCAACGTTCCGAAGGCTGGGGTGACCATGGATGCAGCGGCAACCGATACGATGAATAGACATGTGACGTATTTCATAGTAAATTCTCCTTGTTTTAGTATTCGAATCAAGACGATTCTGATGTAAGCTGGACCCAATTATCAAGACCACGCATCGCGCAAGGCGTCCGGCACAAAGTCCATCATCGCCTAGCGGGCCGTGGCGGCAGATGGCGGTTCTCGTTGTGTCGCGCGCCCGGAGGCGAGCTGGGATTGTTAATCCTCTGCTTCCCACGGCTGGCGGCGTGGGCCAACTCCTCACGCCCGCCCCAAAGCGCGAGCTTGGATCTGTCATTGTAAAGAGTTAGCTGGGACAGAACACTAGCGCGCCGCGATTCCCTGTGCGCCGGCCGGAATTCCGTCAACGGCGCCGACGGACGTGAGGCTGCCATCGGATTCCACCTTATACGCCGCCACGGTGTTGTTTCCGCCGTTCCGGACGTAGAGGAAGCGGCTGTCAGTGCTGAGCGCCATGTCGATCGGAATGCTTCCACTTCCAGACAGCGCTGCGACCGGATTCAGCAGGCTCAGGTCGCCGTCTCTGGTGACGGTGTAGCTCCCAATGGAATTGCTGGCGGAATTCGCTAGATAGGCGTAACGGCCGTCAGCCGTCACCACCACCCAGCAGCCCGCCTTCTGGCCATCGCTCATCGAGCCGGTCACGACCTCCAGGTTTCCATCTTCATCGACATCATAAGAGGACAGCGCTCCTGGTCCTGCTTCCGAAACAACGGCAATGTCCCGGTGGATGAAGGCGAAACCGAACGGAGTGGAGCCGTTTGACGCCGTAGCCATACGGTCCGAAGCGTATCCGTCGTCATTCACCGTATACGTGTCAATCTTGCTGGTTCCCTTCTCCGTCACCATCAGAACGCCGCCATCCGGGCTGAAGCTCACCTCGGCAGGAGCCGCGGCGCTTCCCCCCGAGAGCCTACGCCGCGAACCCCGCAGGGGAACAAGATGGTTTGGGCATGGGTCAATGATAAAACCTTTGATGTTGGGAACTCCCCCGGCGTTGAGTACGTACACCAGCCTGCCGTGGACGGTAATGCTCACGGGCATCTGGCCTCCCGACGGAACTCTGTCCAGAAGCTGCAGGCGGTCGCGCCTCACAGCGAAGACAGAGACATCATTACTTCCGGCATTGACCGCAAAGAGCAGCCGGTGTCCCCGCCCGAGCATAAGCGCTCCTTGGGATCCCAGCGGGTCAGCGCCTGTCCCGGCGCCCTTGCCCCCTGTCATGAAGGTGCCGGCAAAGGAGAGAGCGCCATCCGGAGCGCGGCGAAAAACCATCACCGAATTTCCTGTGGACTGGTTCGTGAGCACATAGACAGCGCCGGAATGGCCGTGAGCAAGGCTTACCGGAGCGGAAATCCCCGCCACCACCGCGAGCGCGGCGACAGCGAGGATGGAGTGAATGAGTAAAGACCGAATTTGAGTTTTATACATGTCGTGTTCTCCTTCCTGATTGGTAAGTCGCACCGAAAAGGAAAATCCCCCTCGCCCAAAGTAAAAAATGATGGCGCCGATCTTCTGGCTGGCACGGCAATGTTAACCTTCGCCGAAATCCTTTCACATCTGCCAGTGCGATGCGGCTGGATTATAATGATTATCGCCGGATCGCGGCTGAGGTGACTGTATTGAAGTCTTGCGTGGGATTGCTTCTGGTCTGCTGCTTTTTTCCGCCGCTGCTGCAAGCGCAGCACACGGTGTATGCCGGCGCGTTGGGAGGGGTGGCCACGCTCGCGGGCGACGGACGCTCAATTGTTACACCTTCGTCTGCGGCGACGTCATTGTTCGAACCGGTGAACGGGGGGGTTGCAAGCGTTTTCTCCGGAGTGCAGATTTCCAACTACGTCAGCCTCCAGGGCAATTACATTTGGAATCGCAACGGCGCAATGCTTGTTTCGAGCCTGTCCAACCCCGGAGTATCCAGCTTCTATCAGCAGCCGGTTTCGATCACGCAAAACACATTCAGCGCTGACGTGTTGGTTTATTTTCGAAAGCGCAGCAGCCGCATACGGCCGTATCTCTCCGAAGGAGGCGCGCTGGTTTACGTGAGTACCCGCGTTACGAGAAGCCCTATCTCGCAGGGTAGCTTGCCTGTGCCGACGGCAACATTTGCCTCCACGGTTCCCGCGTCGCGGACATCCGTGGGGATCGATGTTCGCCTGCGGTCGGGTTGGTATTTCCGCTACACTTTTGGCGAAACAATCAGCCACAACCCGGTGAGCGCCCAGCTTTCGCCGCCAGGAAAAAGCCTGTTCAAGAACTTTCAAAACCTTTTTGGCGTTTTCCGGACGTTCTGAATCTGGGGCGGCGGGCCGGCCAGCGGCGCGCGGCCCGGCTGCTATCATAAAACCAAGCGTCTATTTCTTCGCAAGCGCCACATAAGGGCAGTGCCCCCAATAAATAGGCGGCCGCTCCATGCGCTCGCCCAGAACGCGCGCGTGGCAGACGCTGCAGCAATTGAAGCGCTTTGCAGCGTCTCCCACCGGCAGCTTCTCCCAGAGCTCTTCAAAAACACAGAGCTTGTGGCCCAACTGCCGTGTTGCGGCAAGGCTCAGCAAGGGGCCGGAGTCTTCCTGCCGCCGGATGAAGGCGGAGTAAAGCTTCGCCTTCAGGCGCGATGGCGCGTGCGCCGGGGCTTGTGTGGGTTCCCGGGCAAGCTGCGCAAAGAGTTCATCGTTTTGTAACGGTCTAGTGCTCATTCCAGTTCTTCTTAAATTGGTTTCTGGCCCTGGCTAAGAGCCGCTCGATTCCCTTCTCCGTTTTGCCGGTCTGCGCGGCAATTTCGCGCAGGCTCTGCTGCTCCCAGTACCTCCAAAGCAGCACGACGCTGTAGGTTTCAGGAAGGGTTGCCAGGACTTGCCTCGCCTTTTCCCCGGCCCATCGCTTTTCGAGAGCTTCCTCCATGCCCTGTAAATCCACCTGCCCGGGAGCCGGCGTTTCTTCTTCGCCGGATAGCTGGGATTCCCGCAGGCGCTCCCGGTAGTGGTCTTCAACCTTATGCCTTGCAATCCCAAGCAGCCAGTGGTGAAGTGGCGAGTCGCCCCTGAATTTATGCAGATTTTCCCAAGCCGCAAGAAATATCTCCTGAACCAGATCATCGACCAGCTCCGTGTGCGGGATCAATCGCCGCGAGACGTAGGCGTAGACATGGTCCGAACAACGCGCCACGAATTCCGCGGCGGCCTTGCGGTCCTTCCGCAATACCTGCGCAACCAGCTCCACATCAGCGAGGTCAGTCGGTGCACGGCTATCAGTTGCTTGACTCTCGGATTGCGCGTGACTCATCAGATTAGTATGTCGCGTCAGGCACGCGCTTCCCCCTCAAACATGAAAGGCCGGCTTGTATCGTGCTTGCAGAGAATAGCGAAGATGCCAACGCACCTTGAGTCGGCGAAACTGTGCGCCGAGGTACGTATCCCTTGCGTGTAAGGTGCTGGCCGCCATTTTGAAAGCGTTGCTCAGCCGGTTGTTCGCTCGCAGCCGACCTTTGCCAATTACGTTGTCGCCGCTGATTCGGTTGTCCGGGCACAGTCGCAACCAGGAAACGAAGTGATCCTCGTTTTCCCACTTGCTCATATCCCAGCCCGCCTCACTGATCACGGTGGCTGCCGTCCGAACATCAATGCCATCGATCTGGGTCAGGTCCGTCCCGGTCATGCGAAATAATTGCGCGCGTAAATCGAACTGCGAATTCTTGGCCTTCTTCTGCAGCCGTCCTTTCCGCTTCTCTTCCGGCAGACTCGCGCCTGCGCTCTGGTCTGGCCTCTGCTGAAGATACTGCTCGAGTTGGGCGCCGCATTCGGCGATCTGTTTCTGAAAAAACTCGTAGCCGTCTTGCTCCTGCATGGTGAGCTTTCGGCAGTTAACCGGCCAATCCTCTGAGCCTTACCACTAACATCCTTAGCCGAGAGGCGTTATTCTCTTCCAGTTGGGATTTTCTCTTCAGGAGGAGGGGCTCCGCTTCCGGCTCAGATCTTGGCAGGTCAACG
>JBOGJX010000303.1:0-3625 GCA_050745285.1 Terriglobia bacterium | reverse complement strand
CGGCGTGCCAGCGCTCGTCGAGCTTTCGATCGTCAACCGCACGCGAGTGTTTGGAGGAAGTTCAAGCGGCTCGTCCGGACGGAGCGCCACGCCGTCGAAAAGCGCTTCGATGATCTTGGTCATAATTCCTCCTCGCTGCGTGTAGTATAGCCGATTGACGCCCGCACAAAAACTGCCTCCGTCAACCTGTCAACCCGAAGTCCGCGTGCGAGCCCGCGTCGTCCTGTTTTTGGCAAGCTTCGAAGGGCATGCATCACGAGCGACGTCTTGCCCATGCGCCACTCTCTGTGGCTTGCCGCAGCTCGGCGAGCTCCCGGATCCGGTTGCAGAACGCCGGCCCGCTCACCATGCCTCCATAATGAAAGGGGTTTTGCATATTACGCGCCTCGCGTAACGCATCATGCGTAATTAGGGGTATTTACTTCACGCCACTAACCCCAATAGGTTGTGGTTTGACCAATCTTGTGAACCGGGCCCGTTGTGGTCGGTGGCGTCAAATAAATACCCCTATGCGTAATTGAAATTATACACTTCAAGTTTGGCATATTTTGACATCGGTTTTTCCTCCTCTGTTCTGCAAATTCTGTTGTCAATCAAAATAGGGGTTGACACGTAACCCGAACGGAGAAATACTCTGGTGATATGCTTACCCGGCGAGACAAGAACGGCGCTGCCTTGTTGCAGGGAACCCTCGATCTGCTGATTTTACGAACCCTCGTCTTCGGCTCGAATCATGGCCAAGGCATCGCGCGCGCGATTCAACAGCAGTCTGAAGACGTTCTCCTGGTGGATCACGGCGCGCTCTATCCCGCACTCGACCGATTGGAGACGAGAGGCTGGATCTCGGCCAAATGGGGCGCTTCCTCCAATAACCGCAAAGCCCGCTTCTACACGCTCACGCCGAATGGCAGGAAGCAACTGCTCGAAGAGACGATCCAGTGGCGTAAGGTTGCGGCGGCGATTGGGCGTGTGCTGGGGCCGGAGAGCGCAGAGGGATAGGGATATGTTCTGGCGGCGCACGCGGACGCAGCGCGACTTTTCGGAAGAGCTTCAGGCTCACTTGGCGTTGGAGACGGACCGGCTGCGCGAAGACGGCATGAGTGAGGAGGAGGCAGCCGCTGCAGCGCGCCGGAATCTGGGAAACATCACCAGAGCCAAAGAGCGTTTTTATGAATCGCACCGCTGGCTTTGGCTTGACTCCCTCTGGCAGGACCTGCGCTTCGGCCTGCGTCAACTGCGCCGGAATCCTGGCTTCACGGCTGTGGTCATTATCACGCTCGCACTCGGTATCGGCGCCAACGCGACAATGTTTAGCGTGGTGAACACCCTTTTGCTCCGGCCGCTACCTTTTCGCCATTCAAACCAACTTGTTCGCCTGTGGGAGGATTACGGCGACAGACGGATTTACTCTGTCGTTTCTTACCCTAATTTCGTGGATTGGCGGACATGGAGTGACAGTTTCTCAGGCATGGCCGCTATCGGCGGAACTGAAGACGTTCTGACAGGCCAAGGCGAGCCGGTGCATTTGCAGGGCATCACCGCCTCGGCCAGCTTGTTTCAAGTCCTGGGCGTCCAGCCAATCCTGGGAAGAAGATTCCTGCCGGAAGAAGACCATCCCCATGCCGATAACGGCGCCGACGGGATCATCCTCAGCTACAAAACATGGAAGCGGCTCTTTCACAGCGATCCCAAGGCCATCGGTCGAGGCATTACGCTGGACAGCAAACCGTTTGTGATCGTCGGCGTGGCGCCGCCGGGCTTGGAATCGCAGATGGGGTATCCGAAAACCGAATTTTGGACTACCGCTGCGCCGCTTGCCGAGCGCTCGCCCCAGTCTCCCAAACCGCTTAGCCAAGAAAGTCAGATTTCCTCTTTGAGCGTCATCGCCCGGCTAAAGCCGGGAATCACTCTGGCCCAGGCACAAGCTGACATGGACCATGTAGGGACGGAACTGATGCGCGCCTATCCGAATGACGATCCTAAAGAGGGCGCCAACGTCCAGGGGCTGCAAGACTCAATGACGGGCGGCGTTCGGCCGCTGCTGCTTGTGCTGCTGGCAGCGGTAGGCGTCGTGCTGCTGATTGCCTGCGCGAATGTCGCCTCCCTGCTGCTGGGGCGTGCGACGGGCCGCCAGCGGGAAATGTCGATTCGCGCGGCGCTGGGCGCCCGACGGGGGCGCATTGCCCGGCAGTTGCTCGTTGAAAGCCTGCTGCTCGCCATGATTGGAGGAACGCTGGGACTGTGGCTGGCGATTATACTGAGCGGTCCGCTGATAAAACTTTTGGGAGTGACTTGGCTCGCTGAGGTATCACTTGGGGGGCGAGTGCTCGGATTCGCGTTTCTCGTGGCGACAGCATCAGCCGTGATTTCCGGCCTCGCTCCGGCTCTGCACGCCGCGAAGGCAGACTTGGTACAAGGCTTGAAAGAAGGAGGACAAGCCGCTGGTGAAAGCCGCCGGTTGCAGCGCTGGCGCAAGGCGCTGGTGATCGGCCAGGTGGCGCTTGCCGCGGCTTTGCTTTCCTCCGCCGGATTACTCACCCACAGCTTGATTAACCTGGAAAAAACTAATCCCGGCTTCAGCCCTAAACATGTGCTGACGTTTCCCGTGAGCCTGCCTCAACGGCAATACCCGCAGGCCAGTTGGCCGTTATTCTTTCAGGAACTGGTGGCACGCTTGCACGAGCTTCCCGGCGTGGTGTCGGCGAGCGCTGGAGGCGCTCTGCCGCTACAGGGTGGCGAGAGCCGAACGGTGCTCGGCAATGTAGCAGGACGCCAGATTCCTCAGAACGAGCGAAGAGGTATTGTGTTCTCACCCGTAACTCCCGGGTATTTTCGAACACTGGGTATTCCGGTCAAAGCAGGAAGAGAGTTTACCGATCATGACACGGCCACTTCACAGCCGGTGGTGATCATTAACGAAGCGGCGGCGCGGCGCTATTTTGGAAAGCACAATCCCGTCGGCCAGCAGATCGAGCCCATGATGTGGGATGGGGCGGGCAGCAAGACCGGGATGCGGACTATTGTGGGCATAGTGGGCGATGTGAAATTTGACAACCTTGCCCAGGCCGCTGATCCAACCGTTTACTGGCCGGTCTCTCAGATCCCCTCCAACAGCACCATGTACATCGAAGTGCGCACGGCTGGCAACCCGTTGAGCATCGTGGGAGCGGTGCGCGCGCAATTGCACGGCATGGATAAGAGTCTGCCGCTCTACGGCGTGTGGCCGCTCGACCACTATCTCAACCAGTCGCTCGTCCAACCCCGCTACAACACATTGCTGGTGGCGTCGTTCGCGCTTCTGGCGTTAATTTTGACGACCGTTGGGCTTTACGGGTCCATCGCCTATTCGGTAGCGCAGCGCACCCACGAGATCGGCATTCGCATGGCCCTCGGTGCACGGCCGGCAAACGTCCTCCGGCTGATCTTAAGTCAGGGTATGCTATTTGTTTTGACCGGAATCGGCATCGGAATCGCCGCCGCGTTGAGCCTCACGCGCTATTTGTCCAGTCTGCTTTACGGCGTCAAGCCTACCGACCCGGTGACGTTCGTAGTCGCGTCGCTGATTCTGACCAGCGTGGCCCTGCTCGCCTGCTACATCCCCGCTCGCCGCGCGTCCCGTGTTGAT
>JBOGJX010000302.1:0-9848 GCA_050745285.1 Terriglobia bacterium | reverse complement strand
TGTCATCGCGATCCTTCGACGTGCCCTGCCTCAAAATGTCCCCCCAAAACACATCGCCGCACTCCAACTCCTGCTCCCCTCCTCCATTCCCCCACTCGATCCCACACCCACTTTGACGGAACCGTGGGGATGGCGGGGGTCTCAGCCCCGCCGTAAGTGCCCTCACCCACCGCTTCGCGGTCCCCCCCTCCCAATAGGAGAGGGCTGGGCTTCCCGAGAAATCTGTGACTCCTGCCCTCTCCCCTGGGGTGAGGGGTGCGGGTCGCGGCGGATGGGCTCGCGTCATGCCATTACCTCATCAAACTTGACTCATTCACATCAAGTTTTGCAATTCTTTAGGACGCTGGTTCGTTTCTCTTAGTTCGCCTCTTGCCTCTTGTCTCTTGTCTCTTCCCTTTTTCATCACAATCACCTCGTCATCACGGTCAAGTGCTCGCCCCGCAGCCGGGAGGCGCTTGCCACGTGATCCGTCGCCGAAATATGCGCCTGGCTTCCCCGGATAGAAACCGCCGTCCAGTGGAGAGTCCATCGCCCGCCCGATTCCTGTCCCCAACCATCTACCCGGCTGCCCGCCGGAACCACCACACGGGAGTTGGGATAAAGCTCGGCCGAGGTTTCGGCTTCGAGTTGGACGCGACCCACGCCGTCGAAGGATACGGAGCGAACGATCATCGGGATGGCCGTGCCACGGGGAATCACGATGGGACGGGCCATGGCGCTTGAGACCTTCTGCTGGAATTCGTCCAAGGGCATGGTCGCCGGAACGGCCGTCGATGAGCCAGTCGGGGACGCACTTGGCAGCGCGCCGCTGCCGTTCCGGTAAAAAACGTTGCCCACCGGGTTGATCACGCGCTCCTGGTGCGTTTCGGGATCACGATAGATGCGGTACGCGCCCTCCCTCATGCCGACCAACAGGAAGTGTGAAGGATTGGCCGCACCAGCCTGCAGGAATAGCTCATAGTGAGCTTGGGGATAAAAGCGCTCAGTGCCCGGAACCATCAAGTGCATATGCCCGATAGTTCCGCCCATCTGCTCGACCACAACCTGGGCGGGAGTGTTGCCCTTCACGTTCTGGTCCACGGCAATGGTGGTGAGGGTAACGATCTCCGTGTGGGTGGCGTTCCACTGAGTTGTCTGGCCCACCACGTGGCCTTTCAGCACGGCGTTCGAGGCCTGAGTCAATTGGTCAAGGCTCAGGCGCACCAGACTGGTGGCCGAAGCCGAAAGGGCCACCAGGCATACCGCGATCACGACAAAACATGCAAGGCGAGTTTTCATTTTAGGTTCCGGAAGCGATCACGATCCCGCCAGGAAGCAAGGATATCTCGCCGGCCGGGTTCGTCACAATAATATTGCGCGGCCCAGGGGCCGCAGCGGAAGAGATGACAATGTTAAAGTTAACGGCTGGCGAAACGGGCGCCGTCGTCTGGGTGAAGTCTGTGGCTAGCGGCTGGGTCACCGTGACGCCGCCCCCGGTCACTTCATAGAATGTCCCCGCCACCAGGCCGTTGCCGACAATGAATAGGTTAACCGTTGTGCCGGCGGTTGCAATGACCGCCGAGCTACCGGCGGAGGTTGCCGCGCCGCTCGTGCTTCCGCCAATATCCTGAAGCTGGAGTGAGGGTGGATTGAAGGCCGGCACGCTGATGGTCACGCCGGAAGTCGCAGCTCCGGCGGTCACCGTAACCGGCGCGGGGTTGATCGCCGGGACCACGTAGAAAGTCATTGCGGTCGAGCTGTTGCTGCCGCTCTTGACCGTCACCTGAAATCCACCCGCCGGGCTGGCCGATGCAAGAGCACTGGCAGGAATCTGAGCGGTTAACTGCTGGGCGCTCACAACGGTGGCTTGCTCGGCAGCGCCGTTAAAAATAATCTGATCGCCAGAACTATAACCGGTCCCGTTCGCCGTCAGCGTGAATCCCCCACCACTCTGCATTGCGACGATGGGACTCAAGCTGGTGAGCGTGACCGGACCGCCGCCCCCCCCACCCCCGCCTGGAGGTGGTGGCGCGGCGCCACTTCCTCCTCCTCCACACTGAAGGGTGAAAGCAGCCAACCCAAAGCACACCAAAACAAAAAAAGTCTTTGCGCTCTTTCCTCTCTTCATCGGTCAAAGCTCCCTGGACGGCAATTGCCAACCGGCTGAAGTTTTGAAGCGTCCTGCGGCAGCCGCGTTGCCTTGATCACACCCAATGCTGTTTCCAATCAGCCACGTAGCGAGGCTAAAGCCCTCGGCCGGCTATCATAACGACAGAGAAGAACCCCGGGATGTCGCCTTTTCCTCATCCTTTGCTCCGCTCGACCATTCAGCTAGCCCAACATCCCACTCTACACCTTATACCATAATGACCGGTATGTATGAAAAATATATATCGGTGAATGGACTGGCGGTTCGAGTTATACGCTACAGATAACGCCGGGCGTTCGGCGCGCCACACCGCTACACGTTTTTTTCACCAATCTGCTAGAATCCTAGATTTGCGAAACCTGACGCGAATGAGTCAAGCTTTCGTTGTCTCCCTCACCCGGCGCGGCGGGAAGCACTGCTTCCCCGCGCCACCCTCTCCCCAAGGAGGGGGCTGGAATCAAACGTAGGTGAGTTTTCATCCCTCTCCTTGGGGAGAAGAGGGCCCGCCCTTCCGAAGGCGAATGGGGCCTACTGTCTGTTGTTTTTTCAGGGACTGAGTCATGGAACCACTCGAACAAAAACTCCGCCAGAAAATCCGGGGCGAAGTGCGCTTTGACGCGGGCAGCCGCGCGCTCTACGCAACGGACAGCTCGAATTACCGCCAACCGCCGGTGGGCGTTGTGATCCCGCGCAACGTGGAGGATATAGTCGAAGCGGCCGCGATCTGCCGCGAGTTTGGCGCCCCCTTGCTGGCGCGCGGCGCGGGCACGAGCTTGGCCGGCCAGTGTTGCAACGTGGCGGTCGTCGTGGACACCTCAAAGTTCCTTTGCGACATCCTCGAAATAGACCCTGCACACCGAACCGCGCGCGTTCAGCCGGGTGTGGTGCTTGACCGCCTCCGGAACGCCGCCGCGCCGCACGGGCTGACTTTCGCGCCCGACCCGGCGACCCACAGCCGCTGCACTCTTGGCGGCATGATCGGCAATAATTCCTGCGGCGCGCATTCGATGATGGGCGGAAACACGGTGGACAACGTGGAGGAGCTTGAGATTCTCACTTACAGTGGGCTGCGCTTGCGTGTGGGTGGAACCTCACAGGAGGAGTTGGACGGTATCATCCGGGAGGGTGGCCCACGCGGCGAAATTTATGCAGCGCTCTTCGCGCTGCGCGAACGGTATGCGGATCAAGTCCGCAGCCGCTTTCCGCGGATACCACGCCGCGTCTCAGGGTATAACCTCGACCAGCTTCTTCCCGAAAACGGCTTCCATGTGGCGCGGGCGCTGGTGGGCACGGAAGGCACCTGCGTCACGGTGCTCGAAGCCAAAGTCCGTCTCGTGGCGAATCCCGCCTGCCGCGTGCTGGCGGTTCTGGGCTTCCGCGACTTACCCTCTGCCGCAGATTCGGTGGAGTTGGTTTTAAGCCACAAGCCCATTGCGCTTGAGGGCGTGGGCCGGACCATGCTCGCGCCTCTCGAACGTAAGGCCGGGCTGCGCGAGAAGATCGCGCTGCTGCCCGCAGGAAACGGCATTCTACTGGCGGAGTTCGGAGCATCCACTGTCGAGGGCGCGCGGCACCTCGCCGAAAATATGATCAGGGATTTTGCGCGCCAGGCGAGCCCTCCCTCCATGAAGCTATTCGAAGATCCGCGGCAGGCGAGAGGCATCTGGGAGATTCGCGAGGTCGCTCTCGCTGCGGGCTCGCTCGACGAAAACGGCAAGGAATTCTGGGGAGGCTGGGAGGATGCCGCCGTGCCGCCGGAGCGGCTGGGCGAATACCTTCGCGCCTTCGACCGATTGCTTGACGCCTATCATTACCACGGCTTGCCTTATGGGCACTTCGGCCAAGGCTGCATTCACGTGCGGATCGATTTCGATTTCCGCACGCCGGAGGGAATCCGTAAATTCCGTGCGTTTGTAGAGGATGCCGCGGACCTGGTGGTCAGTTTTGGCGGGTCGCTTTCCGGCGAGCACGGCGATGGCCACGCTCGCGCCGAGCTCTATCCAAGAATGTTTGGCGAAGAGCTGGTGGGCGCGTTCCGCGAGTTCAAAGCCATCTGGGATCCGCAAGGAAAAATGAATCCCGGCAAGCTGGTTGATCCCTACCGCTTGGATGAAAACTTGCGTGCCGGCCCTTCCTATCAGCCCTGGCAGCCCAAGACCCACTTCAGTTTTCCCGACGATCGCGGCAGCTTTGAGCGCGCCTCCGCCCGTTGCATTGGCATTGGGAAATGCCGCCGCGAGGACGGGGAAACCATGTGTCCGAGCTACCGCGTAACGCGCGAAGAAGAGCACTCCACGCGCGGGCGGGCGCGCCTGCTTTCGGAGATGCTGCGCGGTGAAGTGCTCACCGGCAAGTGGCGCGACCCGCACGTCCGCCGAGCGCTCGATCTGTGTTTCGCCTGCAAGGGCTGCAAGGCTGAGTGCCCGGTAAGCGTGGATATGGCCTCTTACAAGGCGGAGTTCCTTTCGCACTTCTACCGTGGCCGCCTTCGCCCGCTTTCGGCTTATGCCTTCGGCATGATCTTCCGGTGGGCGCGGCTCGGTTCCCACACCCCACGGCTCGCCAACCTCCCGACGCAGTCGCCGCTGCTCAGCCGCGCCATCAAGAGCGTGGTGGGAATTGCGCCTGAGAGAAGAATTCCGCCCCTTGCGCGCCAAACGTTCAAGGCGTGGTTCCGCCGGCAAAAACAGATGAATGCGGATGGATCTCCCATCATCTTGTGGGCGGATACTTTCAATAACTACTTCTCGCCCGAAGTATTAAAGGCGGCGGTCGACGTGCTTGAGGCGGCGGGGTTCCGCGTAATCGTTCCAATACAGCCTCTCTGCTGCGGACGGCCGCTCTATGATTACGGCATGCTTGGGCTCGCGCGCCGCAAGCTGGAGGGGGTGCTAAAAGGGTTACGGCCGCACATTGATGCGGGCGTGCCGCTTGTCGGCCTGGAGCCGGGTTGCGTGGCCGTGTTCCGCGATGAGCTGCGCAATCTTTTTCCAGGCAACAAAGACGCAGAGAAGCTCGCCAGTCAGAGTTTTTTGCTGGGTGAATTTCTCGCCCAGCGCGGCTATCGTCCGCCTCCGTTCGCTCACAAAGCCCGCAAGGCTTTGCTTCACGGCCATTGCCACCAGAAAGCCATCATGGGGATGGACGGCGATCTTGAAATCCTTCGCGGCCTCGGTTTGGATTTTGATCTGCTGGATTCGGGGTGTTGCGGCATGGCGGGTGGCTTCGGTTACGAGAAGGAGCACTATGAAGTTTCGGTGAAGGCCGGCGAGCTCGCTCTGCTCCCGGCCGCGAGAGGCGCGGCGGCCGATACGCTGATCATCACGGACGGATTCAGTTGCCGCGAACAAGTGCTTCAGTGCACAGGACGCCGCGCGTTGCATCTGGCGCAAGTTCTGCGGATGGCAATCCATGATGCCTGAGCCGGCAACAAAAAATAGTGATGCTCGTAATCACACGCAAGGGTAGCCATGGCACGAAGTTTGTGCCGTGGGCTTTTCAGTGCGCAAGAGCCCACGGCACAGAAACCGTGCCGTGGCTACCTCATCTGACGCTTCTCCGCTTGAAATTCATTGCATTTTCAGTCGTGCTGACGCATCATCAGAGTTTTCGGCTTGGGGGAACTTAGACATTCATATCAAAGGGGGACTCAAGAATGGCTCGGAAGGCGATCAAGATCGAAGAACCGAAGGGAAAGCTCGGAGTGCTCATTCCGGGGATGGGCGCAGTCTCGACCACGTTTATAGCGGGCGTCGAAGCCGTCCGTCGCGGTATTGCCGAGCCTATCGGATCGCTGACGCAGATGGGGACCATCCGGCTGGGAAAGCGGACGGATAAGCGAACGCCGCTTATCAAGGATTTTGTGCCGCTGGCCGGCTTGGACGATCTGGTCTTCACCGGCTGGGACGTGTTCTCCGACAATTGCTACGAGGCTGCATCCAAGGCCGGCGTGCTGGACGCTCCGCTGCTCGATTCGGTCCGCGATTTTCTTGCCGGCATCCACCCCCTGCCCGCTGTCTTCGAGCAGAAGTTTGTGAAGAACCTGCACGGCCGCAACAGGAAAAAAGGCAAGCACAAGATGGAACTTGCGGAGCAGGTGATGGAAGATATCCGAGCTTTCAAGAAAAACTCGGGCGTCTCCCGGATGGTCATGGTCTGGTGCGGATCGACGGAAGCGTTCATGAAGCCGGTGGCGGTGCACGGTTCGCTCGCTGCTTTTGAAGAGGGCTTGCGCGCGAACAGCCCGTTGATCGCGCCCAGCATGATTTACGCCTATGCGGCCCTTAAGCTGGGCATTCCTTACGCCAACGGCGCGCCCAACCTGACCACCGAAGTCCCCGCGCTGCTCGACTTGGCGCGGAGAAACGACGTGCCCCTATGCGGGAAAGATTTTAAGACCGGGCAGACGTTGATGAAAACCATCATTGCGCCCGGTCTCAAGGCGCGCCTGATCGGCATTCGCGGCTGGTTCTCAACTAATATCCTCGGCAACCGCGATGGCGAGGTGCTCGATGATCCCGCTTCCTTCCGCACCAAGGAGGAGAGCAAGCTCTCGGCCCTCGAGTACATCCTGCAGCCAGAGCTTTATCCCAAGCTTTACAAGGATCTCTACCACAAGGTGCGCATCAACTACTATCCGCCGCGCGGCGACAATAAAGAGGGTTGGGACAACCTTGATATTTTCGGCTGGCTCGGCTATCCGATGCAGATTAAGATCGACTTCCTCTGCCGCGATTCCATCCTCGCCGCGCCCATCGTGCTCGACCTCGTGCTGTTTATGGATCTCGCGCAGCGCTGCCCGGAGATGGCCGGCAAGGGCATTCAGGAATGGCTCTCGTTCTATTTCAAAAGCCCGATCTGCGCGCCCTCGATCTACCCCGAGCATGACCTCTTTATCCAGCTCATGAAGCTGAAAAACACGCTGCGCTACTTGCGGGGCGAGGAGATGATTACGCACCTCGGCTTGGAATACTACGATTGACGCCGGGCGCACATTTCTGAAATCTCCGATTTCAAATGTCAAATTTGAGATCTGGAATTCGAAAGCTGGAATTTGGAATCCGGAATCTGAAATTGCCGCCGCCGGGTTGCTCGATGCGTTCCGGCTACTCCGAATTCGAATTATAAGAAAGGACTCAACTTTGATCGTAACTCGAATTGAAGAACTGCTCCTTGTGGGCGCCTGCCTGAGCGGAGCCGCACTGTTTAGCCGTGAGGCGCGCAAGAACCGTGAAGGCCAGGACAAAAAACCACAAAGTGATGCGGTGAATCCGGGCAAGCCCGCGGCAGACCCGCAGCCGGAGCCTGCCTCGCCGCCGGTTAAACTCGATCAACCTCCGGGGCTCTACGCAGTCTTCGAGACCACGCTTGGCCGCTTCGCCTGCAGACTATTTCCGGAGAAGGCTCCGGTAACCGTCAAGAACTTTGTGGAGCTCGCGCAGGGAGCGAAGAAGTGGCACAACGCGGCGGAGAAACAATGGGAAGAGCGGCCTTATTATAACGGACTCACGTTCCACCGCGTCATTCCCAAGTTCATGATTCAGGGTGGCGATTACATGGGGAATGGCGCCGGCAGCGTGGGTTATAAATTCGAAGATGAGTTCGCCCGGGACCTCACTTTTGACCGTCCGGGCCTCCTTGCTATGGCCAACGCCGGACCGAACACCAACGGCGCGCAATTTTTCATCACGGTGGAGGCCACGCCTTGGCTCGACCGGAAACACAGCATCTTTGGCGAGATTGCCGAAGGCCACGACGTTGTGAATGCCATCTGCATGACACCTCGTGATGTGCGTGACCGCCCGCTCAAACCCGTGATCATCCGCCGCGTCGAGATCGTTGATATGCGCGCAGGCGCGTCTCGATAAGTCTTTACGTTCTTGAGACCGATTATGGGCGGCAATTCGTGTTAAAATCTGCTTGGAGCATTCCTGGGCCGTTAGCTCAATTGGTAGAGCAACTGACTCTTAATCAGTAGGTTGAGGGTTCGATTCCCCCACGGCTCACCATCCATTCAACTGATTTAGTTGGCTTTATATCAATAATTGCCGCGCTGTCCGATTCGAGCAATTTGGCTTGGTCATCACCATTGGTAGACACTTTTTGAGACTCGCTCATCTTGTCAAAGGTTCGTTCAATGGCGTTTTGCTGAGGGTGGATATAGCGAGCGGTCATGGTGATTGAAGTATGCCCGGCGATCTTGGCGAGCGTGTAGGCATCGCAGTAAGGCGCAATCCACGTCAGCCCGGTATGACGGAGCGTGTAGGGCGCAAACGGCTTCACTGCGGAATCCTTCAGCGCCTTGGCATGATGGTTCTTTGCAGAGCCTTGCATCAAATGTCCGCTCGCTGATTCAGACGGAAACACCCAACCTTCCATTGGGCCGCCTTGCGCTTGATGACGCGCCGCCAAAACCGCGTAGACTTTGGGCAGCAAAGGCAGCGGTCTCTCAGCGGCAGTCGTTTTGCCCTTGCGCATGTAGATTATCCCGCTTCTATTGCGCCATTCGATTTGCTCCCATCGCAGACGGTAAACCTCTTCCGGCCTTGCACCAGTGCCAATGATGATCGTAGCCGCATCGCGCCACGGTTGCGGGCAGGCAGCGAGATAAGCAAGGGCTTCATCATTCGACAGTACGCGGTTCCGCTGATTCTCATTCTTTGCCAGCGCGATTTTTGACTTTCGGTCAATCTTGCCCCAATCGCACGCGAGGGACAGCGCCCGGCGAAGTGTCCGCAGTCCGCAATTGACAGTTGACGCCTCATGCTGCGAATGGTGCGCCTCAAAGCCGCGTGCGTGCTGGTCTGTGATCTTGTCCAACGGCAGGCTTGCCATATCGGAATCAGCGAGCATCTTCGCGCCATACCCATAATAGGCGAGTGTTTTGGGTTCAGCCTTGAAGTTTGATTGCGTGTAGGGCATGAATTCATGCTTGAGGAAGTCTGCCAGCGTGGGTGCGGGAGTAGCTTCCAGGATGCCAAAATTCCCGCGGGCCAGTTCCGATCTTATTTTGGCCGCTATATCTTGAGCGTCTTTCTTGCTTGTGGCCCGCGTCCGCTTTTGAATCAGCTTGCCATTAAATCGGAATCCGATAACATAATATTTGCGTCCTTTCGGCTTGGTAATCACTTCGTTTCTCCCTTCGGATTTGACTTGTGCGTGGCCCGCTTCGCCAGCGTTTCAGCGGTCAAAAGCTCCGGCTTCGCCCCGCCGTACAGATACGGGTTGACCCGTTCCCAAAAGAGATAGTCAAAAAAGGCGGACAGATTCAGCATGAACATACCGCCCGGCTCTCCACCAACCGTTACAGCGTGCTCCATCGCGCGCCGCACTTCATCGCCATTCCGCACAGCCCACTTGTTATTGTGCCGAATCAGGATGAACGGCGCTGGCGCATCGGGATCGCCAGAGGCGTAAGTGTCACCGGCCCATCCGCTCCAAAGTTTTTCGGGGACGGCCTTTATCGCTGCGCTCACTTCGGGCGGCTCAAACCCGCAATTAACCAAGGCGTTCGCAAGCCCAAACTTGAAAATATCGGCAAAAGCAAACCGGCCAAACTTGCTCTTGCTCCCGGTGGGTCTGAGGCTATAGCCCTTAACGAGTATAAAATTCTTGACTCGATGCAAGGGAACGCCGAGCATGTCCGCGACTTGCTGCGCGCTGTAGGTGCCTCTCTTCGATGTACGCTTGCTTTCCATGTCAGTCATGGTATCAAATAATT
>JBOGJX010000301.1:0-40851 GCA_050745285.1 Terriglobia bacterium | reverse complement strand
GCGGAAGAAGGTCAAACGCAGGTCCGACGGCACGGCTGAAGCCGTGCCCTTCCGACTGAATTTTCATGCTTCGCGGGTCTCGCCAAGCGACACGACCGACTATTAGCGACCATTGACCGCAACAATTCCGTCCGAAACGGATGTTTGGATTTTGCGGCACGCCAAGAAATCATGAAGAAGATGGGTGGGAATAATGAAGAAATCGATTGGCGACAACGAAATCCCAAAGGGTTGGAGCTTCGAGCGCGGCGTCGAGCTCATCAAGAAATCGGGGTACGACGGAGTCGAGTTGTGGCTCGGCGATGTTCCCTGGTTTCAGATGGAAACTACGGATGCCGAAGTTTTGGCGTTGCGGCGCAAGGCTGAAGATGCGGGGTTGGTGGTTTCAAACGTCTCGACCGGCCTTCACTGGACGTATCCCCTCTCCGCGCGTGACCCGAAGGTGCGGCAGCGTGGCATGCGCATCGTCCAGCGCCAGCTTGAGACGGCCCGGCTGCTTGGGACCGATGCCATCCTGGTGGTGGCGGGACTCGTGACCGAGGAAGTCCCCTACAATGAAGTCTACCGGCGCACGCTCGATGCCATGAAGGAGCTTGGACCGCAAGCCAGCCGCGCCGGGGTGAAAATTGGCTGCGAAAACTGCTGTTCCGAGCAGAAGTTCCTCCTTAGCCCGAGGGAGTTTGGACTATTTTTAGTAGACGTAAATGAACCCTCCGTCGGAATCCACCTGGACGTTGGCAACATCCACGATACGGGTTTTGCCGAGCAGTGGATCGAAATCCTCGGACCTCACATCACACGCATTCACCTTAAAGACACGATGAAAAAGCGTGGCCGTTGCTGCGACAGCGTCTACACGAATATTTTTTTGGGAGATAACAACTGGTCCGCAATCCGCGCCGCCTTGATCAAGGTGGGTTATGACGGGTGGCTAGTCGCCGAGATGGAGCGACGGTACCGCTTTGCCTCCGACCAGCAGTTTTATGATACGTCTGCCGCCATGGATCGGGTCATCACGGGGAGGCTCTGAGGTGAGCATCTCCCGGCGTCGTTTTCTCCGCTACGCTGCCTGCCTGCCCCCGGCTGTCCTGGCAGTACAGGCAATAGAAGCGGGGAGCAGTGCCTGCGCCGCGCGCGCCGGAAGGAAATACTGTCTTATCCTGAATGGTTCATGCGCGCTGAAGGAATCGCTCGAAGGGTACGCGATGGGCTTGCGAGCCGCCAAGGCGCCGTTTGAAATAGCGTCGCTGCGAACGGCAAAGCCTGCCCCGGTCATCATCGCTCCCGCCGCCTCCTTAACGGACATTCATCAGGTCTGCTGGCTCAGAACCCAGATCGAGGCCGGCGCGCTGGCCCTGGTGGAATCCGGCGGTGCGTTTCTTTCCTCAACGGCGTTCCGGCGCCAGCAATCGGTGATAAGGTCTCAATTGAAATTGACCATGCTCCAACCTGTTATGCTATGGGGGACGCAGGACAGCGCCCGTGGCCTTCCTTATGTGGACTTCACGTGGCCCGTCCCAGCAAGGGTCCGGGATTTCAGCAAAATGATCGCGCTCAACGGGGAAGGCGCAGCCGCCATCGCGCGGATCGAAGATAAGCCCGTAGCTTTTAAGCTCCGGTTGGGCGCCGGCAATCTGGTCTTTCTTGGCTCGCCCCTCGGCCCGCATATTTTAGCCGGCGATCGCGAGGCTCAGCGCTGGCTTGAAGCGTTCTGGGGCCACGCATAGTCTGAGCCTACGGATTGACCGGCAGTCATGAAAATGGCTGGCAGTCCCTTCCTGGGTCGGTTCTGAAAAATCAGGAAACCGCTCACCTATAAGCCACTTTACGGCAATCATTCCCCAGCGTTGCCATGTCGCACCCGCCTGCGAGTGGCGCTACAGTTTGGCATGTGTAGCGGCGAGTCTATCGCACCAAATGGCGACGTAAAGCCGCCTCTACGTCAAACGGTACCACCATCCGCCTGCGATGAACATTGACAGATTCAGATTAAGCGTTCTAAACTAAGTTTTTTGAGCTTGAGAAGGGATATTGGTCATGTACGCAATCTTTAGAACTGGCGGAAAGCAATATCGGGTGTCTCCTGGCGATGTGATTCGTGTGGAGGAGTTGCCCGGCGGCGAAGGCGCGACGGTGGAATTCAACCATGTTTTTGCCGTGCGCAAAGAAAGCCTGCGCCTCGGCAATCCCTTGGTGGAGAACGCCAAGGTGACGGGGGTCATCCTGCGCAACGCGAAGGCCAAAAAAGTTCTAGTGGTAAAATACAAGCGCAAGAAGCAATACCGGCGCACTCGGGGCCACCGCCAGCACTTCAGCGAAGTGCTGATCAAGAGCGTCGCGGGTGAATAAAGCGGTCGGATTGAAGGCCGACCGCAAGGACGGAGAGGAATTCTGAGATGGCGCACAAAAAAGGGCTAGGAAGTTCCCGTAATGGGCGTGATTCGAACGCACAGCGGCTTGGCGTAAAGCGGTTCGGCGGGCAGTTGGTAAGCGGCGGATCGATTCTGGTCCGGCAGCGCGGCAGCCGCCTAAAGCCCGGCGAAAACGTCGGCATCGGCAAGGATGATACGCTTTTTGCCAAAGTATCCGGGGTGGTTCATTTTGAAGACAAGGGCCGCATGGGCCGTTACGTGAATATCATCATTCCATCCACAAGCTGATCCGGCCACAAGCTGATCCGGGAAGCGGCAAGCGACTGAGCTTTTGCGCCTTGCCGCTTTTGCTGTTTCTGGCCGTTCTGCACTGTGCAGTGAAAACGCGGTGCTCCAATTCATCCAAAGAGCCGGCGCCGTGACCTGAACACGAGTTTCGCATCCCCGCATACCCCTTGCGCCATTCCCTTCCCCGGTTAATGATGGAAAGTAGTGTGTTCCTTGCCGCTCAAAGGACAGGGCGGAAGGGCGCGCGCCCATACCTATGTTTATTGACGAAGCAAGAGTCCGCGTGACGGGCGGCCGGGGCGGCAACGGCTGCATGGCGTTCCGGCGGGAGAAGTTCATCCCGCGCGGCGGGCCGAGCGGCGGGGATGGCGGCGACGGGGGCAGCGTATTCCTCGAAAGCACCCTGCATCTGAACACGCTGCTGAAGTTCCGCTATAATCCCGAGTTCAAGGCCGAGCGCGGCCGTCACGGCGAAGGCTCGAACTGCCACGGAAGGACCGGAGAGGATTTGGTGATTACGGTGCCCGCTGGCACCGTGGTTTATCACGCGACTACAGGCCACCGCTTGTGGGATTTCACCGAAAGCGGCCAGCGGTATCTTGTGGCTCACGGCGGCCGCGGCGGGCGCGGCAACGCGCGATTTGCAACCTCCGTCCATCAGGCGCCGCGCCGGGCCGATCCGGGAACCGAGGGCGAGGAAGTCATGCTCCGGCTGGAGTTGAAACTCCTGGCAGACGTGGGCTTGGTGGGCTTCCCGAACGTGGGCAAATCCACGTTGATCTCGCGGTTAAGCGCGGCCCGCCCGCGCATCGCCGACTATCCCTTCACCACGCTCGAGCCGCATCTTGGCGTGGTTGGAGTGGGTGGGGACCAATCGTTTGTGATGGCGGATATTCCCGGTCTAATCGAGGGCGCTCACCGCGGCCGGGGGCTTGGCGACCGCTTTTTACGGCACGTTGAGCGCACCCGCGTGCTTCTTCATCTGATCGACGTGGCCGAGGGCACGGAGCGCGACCCGGTTGAGGACTACCGGGTGATTCTCCACGAGCTTGAGAGCTTCAGCCCCGCTGTTGCACAAAAACCGATGCTCTTGGTGGCTTCGCGCACGGACGCTGTGGGTGAAGGAGCGAGGCTTGGCGCTCTGCGCCGGTTCTGCCAGGGTGAGGGCCTGCCGCTCTGTGAAATCTCTGCCGTCACGGGGCACGGACTCGAAGACCTCAAGCGCGCCACGTGGACCGCTTTGAACGCCGCGCCCAGGAGCGCCGAAAGAGAAGCGAACGGCGAACCACCCCGTCCTACCCCTGTTGCCAATCTTACGGGACAGGCCGGAGACCCCGAGCAGGCCGAAAAGTGAACATCGCGCTTTTTGGCGGGACATTCGACCCCATCCATAACGGCCATTTGCGGGCGGCGCGGGCCGCAACGCGGAAGTTCCGTCTGGATCGCGTCCTATTCGTGCCCTCGGGCAACCCGCCCCACAAGCATCGCGGCCAATTGACCCCATTTAGCCACCGGTTTGCCATGGTATCCCTCGCCTGTGCGGCGGAGCCGCGGTTCGTGCCCTCGCTGCTTGAAGCACCGGACGGACGGCCGCAGTTTTCTGTCGACACCCTTCGCCGCGTAAAGCGGGCGTTGGGAGAAGACGACCATCTCTTTTTTCTGACCGGGCTCGATGCTTTCCTGGATATCCCGCAGTGGAAGCAACCCAACCGGTTGCTGGACACGGCGGACTTCATCGTGGTCTCGCGGCCTGGCTTTGAATGGCATGAGATCATCCATGTAATTCCACGGCACATGCTGAAAGGACAATCCCGGCATGGGAAGGGCACGACGCTCCCGCTGCGGCATACGCGCATCCATCTTCTAACCGGCGTTAATGCGCCGGTCTCATCGAGCGCCCTTCGCCGGTCCATCGGCGAAGGGCGCGCGGTGACTGGTCTTATTCCACGGCTTGTGGAAGAATACATCATGAAAGAAGAAATTTATAAAACGAACGAGGAGCCCCGGTGATGACGCTGGAACTTCATGAGGCGGTGTGCGCCGCGCAAGAGCGGAAGGCCTTCGACGTCAGGCTTCTTGACCTGAAGGAAGTGTCGTCTTTTACGGACTTTTTTCTGATTTGCACCGGTACTTCCACGCGCCACACGCAGTCGATTTGCGACGGCGTGGTGGAGCAGCTCAAAAAGTCCGGATTAACCCCCGTGCACATCGAGGGTTACCCCCAGGCAGAATGGGTGTTGGTGGACTACCTCAACTTCGTTGTACACATTTTTGTGGAGCGGGCGCGCGTCTTCTACGACCTCGAGAGACTCTGGAAAAGCGCCCGCCGAGTGGAAATTCCGGGTTGAAGCGCGGCGCTGCAAAGTAGCTAAGAGGGCAGCGCAAAATAAGGCACGTAGCCACGAGCAGGTGTAGCCATGGCACGAAGTTTGTGCCGTGGGCATTTAGACGCGCAAGCACCCACGGCACATAAACCGTGCCGTGGCCACCTCTCCCAGTTGGATATGAAGCAGGGCTTCTTGCCCTGTCGTCTCGAGGCTATGCAGATCCGTATCATCTGCGAGGGGAAAACGAAAGACGAGCATCTTCGCGCTCTTCAGGCGGACTATGCCGCGCGCATCCGCCACTTCGCCGGTCTCAAGATGGAGGAAATTCGCTCTCGCGCCGGTGCGGGAAAGGGAAAGAAAGACCAGATGACGCCCGCTGAGCGGCGGCTCCTGAAAAAGACGCCAGGCAGCCGGAAGGTAGTGCTCGATGAGCGCGGCCAGGACTGGACCTCGACAGAGTTGGCTCGCTGGATGAGCGCCAATGCCTTGCGCGGCACCCGCGAGTTGGCGTTCCTGGTGGGCGGGCCGGCGGGTTTTTCACAGGCTTTCCGCGATCAGGCGGATATGGTGCTTGCGCTTAGCAGGATGACCCTCACCCGCGACTGGGCTCGGACGTTACTGCTGGAGCAAATTTATCGGAGCTTCACCATCGAGCGGGGTTATCCTTATCCGCGTTAACCAGGTTTCACGGCGGTTTTGTTATGGCGCTGCTTGCTATGCGTTTAGCGGGTTGCTGAAAAATGTGTAGAGGCGGTTTTATGCCGCCAATGAGCCATAAGAACTCTGGACTTGTGGCGATGTAAAATCGCCGCTACGCCCTTCACGCGGGTTTTTCAGCAAGCTGTTGGGATGGAGGCGGAGTTGCCTGAAACCAGAAAAGGACTGATCATGGTTCACACCGGTCCTGGGAAAGGCAAGACAACGGCAGCTCTTGGGACGGCGTTTCGCGCCGTGGGGCAAGGGATGAAGGTCCTCATGGTGCAGTTTATCAAAGGCTCATGGCATTATGGCGAGCTTGACACGGCCAAGATGCTTGGCGCCAGCCGGATGGAAATTCTGCCGATGGGCCGTGGTTTCGTGAAGGTGGGCGCGGAGAAGCCGGACCCTGAAGACGTCCACCTGGTCGAAGAGGCGTGGAAGTTTGCCAGCGAAAAGATTGCGGGCGGAAACTATGACTTGGTTATTCTTGATGAGATCAACTACGCCATAAGCTATAAGATGCTCGACCCGGAGGCCGTCGCGCAAGCGTTGCGCCATAAGCCGGAAATGGTGCACGTCATCCTAACCGGGCGTAATGCCCACCCTTCGATTGTCGAATTGGCGGACTTGGTCACCGAGATGCGCGAAGTGAAACACCCTTATCAGAAGGGTATACTGGCCCAGCGCGGGATTGAATACTGAAAGGCATTGTGTCATTGAGCCGATGGTTCATTGGGTGTTTGATGGGAAACGCCAATGAGTCAATGGAGAAATGACGCAGTGAACCAATTTCCCCTATGAGTTGGTTTCGCCGCGAAAATCAACCGCTCGAAGCTCCCAAGGAGAAGCGCGTGCAGACGGAGGGCTTGTGGATCAAGTGCGACGATTGCAAGCAGACGCTCTGGAAGAAAGACCTCGAAGCGAACCTCTACTGTTGCCCCAAATGCGGACGCACGTTCCGGATGTCCGCGCGAGACCGGCTGCAGATGCTGTTCGACGGTGGAAAATACGAAGAGCATGACGCAGGCCTGGCGTCCTCCGACCCGCTTAACTTCAAGGACACAAAGACCTATCGCGACCGCCTTAAAAAGGCAGAAAAAGAGACAGGACTCAAAGATGCCTTGATCACCGGCGAAGGCATTCTCGACGGCCGCAGGGTCATCATTTGCGCCATGGAATTCCGGTTCATAGGGGGAAGCATGGGAGCCGTGGTGGGCGAAAAGATCGCCCGCGCCATTGACCGCTGCATCGCGGGGCGTATGCCGCTTATCGTGGTCTCGTGCTCGGGCGGCGCGCGAATGATGGAAGGCGTGATCAGCCTTATGCAAATGGCCAAGATCAGCGCGGCCCTGGCCCGGCTTGAAGAGGCTCGGCAACCATATCTCTCCATCCTGACGGACCCCACCACCGGAGGCGTCACGGCCAGCTTTGCCATGCTGGGAGATTTGAATATCGCGGAGCCCGGTGCTCTCATTGGGTTTGCCGGCCCTCGCGTTATCGAGCAAACCATCCGGCAGAAACTTCCGGAAGGCTTCCAGCAGTCTGAGTTCCTGCTGGAGCACGGGATGCTGGATGCGATTGTTCCGCGAAAAGAACTGCGTGCGTACCTCGGGCATGTGCTGGGTCTGCTGGCTCCAGCGGAGGCTGACAATTAAAAGGAGTTCGTAGAGGCACGCCAAGGCGTGCCCCCGGGCGCGGGGGAAGCAGTGCTTCCCGTCAGCAGCGCCCTTACGTCATTCCCAAGCGGTGCGCCGCGCATCCTCTGGGCCAAAGCACATGAACTATGCCGCTTGCATCAATCAGCTTACGGAGCTTGGCCAGGAGTTGAGGGGCGTCAAGTTTGATCTTGAGACCACCCGGAGCGTGCTGGCCGCGCTCGGCAATCCCCATCTCAAGGTGAGTTCGGTCATTGTAGCCGGAACCAATGGCAAAGGGTCTACCTGCTCCATGCTGGCAGCAATTCTGGAACGGGCTGGCCTTCGCATAGGCCTTTACACCTCGCCTCACCTGGTCCGAGTGAATGAAAGGATCCGCGTGTCAGGCCAGGATATCTCCGACGATGATTTTGCCGCCGCCTTCACCAGGGTTCACCAGGCTGCCATGGAGCTCGCCGGGCGCGGTGAGTTGGTACGCCACCCAAGTTACTTCGAGTATCTCACCGCCACCGCGTTTCTGCATTTTGCTCGTGTGCAGGTGGAGATCGCCGTGCTCGAAGTTGGCATGGGAGGCAGGCTCGATGCAACCAACGTCACGGAGCCGCTCGTTTCGGTGATCACCAACGTCGCGCTCGATCACGAACAATTCCTAGGCGGGACCCTCGAAGCGATTGCATTCGAAAAGGCTGGCGTGATCAGGCCTGGCTGCCCTGTGGTCTCGGGCTGCGAGATCGAAGGGCCGGCGGAAGTCATCCGGCGCCGCTGCCGGGAGCTTAACTCGGAATTGTTGGATTTGCCCCGCGTGGCGCACGTGTCAAATAGAAGAGCGCATGATGGAAATTTTTCATTTGACCTTGAGTTAGACAGCAGCCACTATTCTGCGCTCGCACCGGCGCTTGCCGGAGGTTTCCAGGTGAAGAACGCGATCGCGGCCGTTGCGGCGGCGCAGTTACTTCAGCGGCAAGGCCTCCCGATTCCTCTTCGCACGATTGAGGAAGGCTTGGGCCGGGCGCGGTGGCCGGGAAGACTTGAAACGATCCATCGCCGCCCTCTTGTGCTACTGGATGGAGCGCATAATCCCGCCGCGGCACGCGAGCTCGCCTGCTTCGTGCGAGAGCAGCTCAGCGGCCGCTGTGTGCGGCTGGTATACGCCTCCATGCGGGACAAGGCGATTGACGAGATCACGGAGATATTGTTTCCACTCGCTCACGAAGTCTACCTTACAAGGCCCGCCGTTACGCGCGCGGCGTCACCGAACGAAATCCTGAAGCGGGCGCGCACGCAGCCGGAGCGGGTGATGATTGATCCTGATCCTCCGCGAGCGGTGGAGGAGGCTTTCCAAGCCAGCGAGGAAGAAGACGTCATCCTGGTTGCAGGATCTCTATTCCTTGTTGGCGCCATTCTGCGGGCTCACAGGGACGGCGTGCTGGCGCTCGAACGCCGCCCCGCCGGCGCCGTGAGCGTACAACCCATTTGACCGGCGCGATAAGCAACCCCACGGATGATTGCCAGCTCAAAATCAACAGGAACGCGAGCAAGAAACTTTTTCAGCCTGCTCCGCGCTCTCTTCTTCACCGACCTGCTGATTTATTTTTACACTTGCGTATGCGGAGCAGCTTCCCTGATCGGATCCCTGTTTGATTCCAGCGGCCGCTGGCAGCATGGGTGCGCGCGCGTGTGGTCGCGCCTGATCCTCGGCACTAGCCGCATCCACCTGAAGATCGAGGGGCTGGAAAACGTTCCCAAAAACACGACGGCCATTTTCTGCTCGAATCACCCCAGCGCAATGGATATCCCGATTTTGTTCGTCTGCCTCCCGGTTGAGTTCCGGTTTGTGGCCAAGCGCTCTTTGTTTGACGTTCCGTTTCTTGGTTGGCACCTTTGGCGGTCAGGACATATTGCGGTTGAGCGTGATCGCCCGCGCCAGGCCGTGAAGAGCCTGGACCAGGCCGCCGAACGTATCCGCGCCGGATGCCCGGTGGTGCTCTTCGCCGAAGGCCACCGCAATCGTCAGGATGGAAGCATGGGACCATTCAAACGAGGCTCATTCTATCTTGCGGTCAAATCGGGCGTGCCGGTAGTGCCCGTCACAATTAGCGGAAGCCGGGCCGTCCTGAAGCCGGACTCTTTACACGTACGGCCGGGAACCGTGGAAATTGTGTTCCATCCGGCCATCCCAACCTTGGGATTGACGCTGGACGATGTGGATTCCCTCTCCAGCCAGGTTCGAGAGCAGATCGTTTCGCGTTTCCGGCCAGACGAGGAATAGAACGTAAAAGAGACCGCGAGATGAGGAACGGCATCCTACCAGAGGGAATCGGAGGCTAATCCTAACACTGTTCACTTAGCCAACCTTTCGTCACGGTGCGAAGATTTCAGGCACATGTCATGCTGAGCGCAGCGAAGAATCTGCTTTTTCCATTGATTTACAAGCAGATGCTTCGCTCCGCTCAGCATGGCATATCGGTTTTTTCAGCAAGCTGCCTTGAAAATAGGTGCGTCGCGAACCATAGGGGCACGCCATGGCGTGCCCAAGGACGCAGCAGGCAGCCGCGCCCCTGCGGAGAAGGAATCGGCGGCTGCGCCGGAATATGCGCGTTCTTAACAGATTGGGTGTCATACGGACGTCTGGCAGCATCATTGCATGCAGCGTATCCGTGCTTCTGGCGCTTGCGGCCCTAACGCCTTCGTGGGCCGGTCAGAATGGCTCGATGCCACCTTCGCAAATCAACCCCGCTGCTCAAGCGCTTCTGCAGCAGTCCATTCAAGCGTTGGGCGGCCCGGCTTTTATTGACTTTAAAACAATGAGTTCGAGCGGGCGAGCCTTTTCCATTGCCGATGACGTAATGAAAGGCTTCGTTCAATACCAGAGCGCCACCGAGTATCCTTCCAAGCGCCGCCTTTCTTACGGGCTGAGCAAAAAGTCCAAGGCCGTGACGCTGATCAATAACGGCAGCCAGGGGTGGGAGCTCGACCGCTACGGGCTGATCGAACAACCGCCCAAAGAAATCCGGGCCTGGGAGTTGGCGAACCGGTATAGCCTGGAGAATCTGCTACGCCTTCGCGTCCGCGAGCCGGGAATGCTGATCCAGAAGGGCAAGCAGGATTTTGTCGACAACTTTCCCGCGCAGATTGTGGACATGGTTGACGGGCGCCAAGTGCAGGTAAAGCTCTATCTCAGCACCGCTACTCATTTGCCCATGCGGATCGTCTACCGCATACTGGATCAGCAGACTCATCAATGGAACGAGCGCGCAGACATCTACAGCGACTATCGAGCCGTCCAGGGAATCCAAACTGCCATGCATCTAACCAGCTATTTGAACGGTGATCGCGTTGCGGAGACTTTCCGCAGCAAGGTCCAGTACAATGAGACGTATCCTTCCGGCTTTTTCCAGCCGGGCCGTTAGTACCCCACCTATCTGCTATAATAATTGTTTGGAGGTCACTTGATCCAGGGACAGCGTGTGCGGTCGACGACGATTCTCAGCGTGCGCCGCGAAGGACATCTCGCCATGGGCGGCGACGGGCAAGTTACCATGGGCGAGAGCGTGATGAAACAGAACGCCCGCAAGATCCGCCGCCTTTACAATCAAAAAGTAATTGCCGGCTTCGCCGGAAGTACAGCGGATGCGCTTTCCCTTTTCGCGCGTTTTGAGCAGAAACTGGAAGAGTATCACGGCAACCTGAGCCGGGCTGTCGTCGAGTTGGCAAAGGATTGGCGCACGGACCGGGCGCTGCGCCATCTCGAGGCTTTGCTCCTGGTGGCCGACGAGAAAAATACTTACCTTGTGAGCGGGAACGGGGATGTGATTGAGCCGGATGACGGCATCGTTGCCATCGGCTCCGGCGGCCCTTATGCATTGGCGGCCGCCCGGGCGCTGACCAAACATACCACTCTGGCGCCCAAAGCAATCGTTGAGGAAGCCCTTCACATTGCGGGCCAGATCTGCATTTTTACCAACGAAAACCTCACCATTGAGGAATTGTAATCCGCCCACGGCCCCTTAGGAAGATCTGATCTTCAGCTTGGGCCATTGTGGTCGCGAAGAAAGGGATGCTGGGATGTCTGGGCCGGCTTCCAGCCGGTAGGCGGAGAAGGGGTAGCCACGGCAGGGTTCGTGTGCCGTGGTTTTTTTTGCGCATCAAACGCCCCTTTTGAATTTTGGATTTTAGAGGAATCGCCGATAGTCCTAAATCCGAAACCGGGAAACCCATGGCACGCAAATCGTGCCATAGCTATCCGAAAGCCGCAGACCTGAAAGACGCAAGTCTGTGCTTACCTGACATCTGGCCAGATATGGTTTTCTACTTGCCTGAAAATATTGAAACGACGGCGCCCACTGACGATATGTCTCCTCGCCAGATTGTGGCGGAGTTGGATAAATACGTGGTTGGGCAATCCAGCGCCAAGCGCTCGGTGGCGATTGCCTTGCGGAACCGCATGCGGCGGCAGAAACTGCCCGAGGACCTGGCGGAAGAAATCCTTCCCAAGAACATCATTATGATCGGCCCCACCGGCGTCGGAAAAACGGAAATCGCGCGCCGTCTTGCGCGGCTGACGAATTCCCCTTTCATCAAGGTGGAAGCGTCTCGCTTCACCGAGGTAGGCTACGTGGGCCGTGATGTGGAGTCCATGATCCGCGACCTCATCGAGATTTCGATCGACATGGTGCGCGAGGAGAAAGTAAGCGAAGTGAGCGAGAAGGCCGAGCAGAATGCCGAGGAGCGCCTTCTCGACCTGCTTTTGCCGCCCGCGCCGGTATTAAAAACCGACCTGGCCCCGCCCGAGGATGCCGACCATCAGCGTGAAACGCAACATCGCACCAGAGAAAAACTGCGCGCCCAGTTGCGCGAAGGAAAGCTCGATGACCGGCAAGTGGAAGTAGACGTTCGTGAGCGCAGCTTCCCGGCCTTCGAGATCGTTTCCTCGCAAGGTGTTGAAGAGATGGACATCAACATCAAGGACATTCTTCCGGGCCTCTTTGGCCAACGCTCCAAGAAGCGCCGCATGCGCGTCGGCGAGGCGATGGATTATCTGATCCAGGAAGAGGAAAACAAGTTGATTGACATGGATCAAGTCACGCGGGCCGCGGTCGAGCGCACCGAGCAATCGGGGATTATTTTTATTGATGAGATCGATAAGATTGCCGGCCGCGAACAGGGGCACGGTCCGGATGTGAGCCGCGAGGGCGTGCAGAGGGATATTCTGCCGATTGTCGAGGGGACCACAGTTAACACGCGTTATGGGATGGTCCGGACGGATCATATTCTTTTTGTCGCTGCCGGCGCCTTCCACGTCAGCAAGCCCTCGGACCTGATCCCCGAGCTTCAAGGCCGCTTCCCGATCCGCGTGGAATTGCACCCGCTCAGCGTTGAAGACTTCATTCGCATTCTGAAGGAACCAAAGAGCGCGCTGGTTAAGCAGTATATCGCTCTGCTTGAAACCGAAGGTATCAAGCTCAGTTTCACGGATGACTCCTTGGAGGAAATTGCCAAGTTCGCGGCCCTGGTGAACGACCAAACAGAAAACATCGGCGCGCGCCGATTGCACACCATCATGGAAAAACTCCTGGATGAGATTTCCTTTGAGGGGCCCGACCTGAAGAAGAAAACCGTGCGGATCGACATCGCCTACGTACAGAAACAATTGGCGGACATTGTCAAGAATCAGGATCTGAGCCGATACATTTTGTAGCTGCGCTGCATCTTGCTGCACAGGCGCCCCAGACGCACAAGCACGTAGCGCAGAGTTCCGGGATTTGGAAGACCTGCGGCTTGTGGCGATACTGAATAGCGGTTGAGTAAGAGCCGCAGAGTTTTAAAAGCAAAACTCTGCGCACATAAACGAATCGTAGGGGGCCGCGCCGTGGCATGCCTTAGATGCAGCCATTTTTCCTACGCCTCCCGATAAAATTCCTTCAACCCATGCGCCCGGCGTCGAGTGACAACGAATTGCCATCGTGGCTTCAGCGGCCCGCTCTCCTGTTGTTTTTCCCGGTCCTTTGTTTTTTTGGGGGATGTGCTGCCGAAGCGCCGCCTCGCCCGCCGCGCATTCAAACACCGCAAAAAGTGAATGATTTGGCAGTGGTCCAGGTGGGCCGTGAGTTGATCTTGCGCTTCCGCGCGCCGCAGCTCGCAGCCGATGGCCGCGCTCTGACTAAACCCCTCGCGGTGGATATATTCCGCAAGGTCGCGCCTCGGGGGGCGGTGCAGCCCAAAGCCTTCACCGCGGCGAAACCTTGGGTCATCCTCAATCCCCAGAACCTTGCCCGGATTGAGCGCGGCGGAGAAATCACCTACCAGGACGATCTTTCCCCTCAGGAGTTTTCGCGATCCACCGGGTCAGTATTCTCATTCATGGTGGTAACGCTTACTCGCGGCTTCCACGGCCACCCAAGGAGAAGCGATCCTTCCAACATCGCACAAACAGCGATTCTAGATGTGGCGGCGCCGGTCAATCGTGTGCAGGTGGTCCAGATGCCCCAAGCCCTCGTTTTGCAATGGTCCGCTCCCCAGCAAAGTTTAAGCGGAACTCCACTACACGCATTATTGGGATATAGGGTCTACCGTAGTATGGAGGCCAAGCCCGGTGCTTTCACACTGATTGGGCAGACGCGTTCGCCCGTGTATCGAGATACTCATTTCCACTTCGGAACAACTTACCTCTACAAGGTGCGAGCGATCTTTTCACTAGACGGTTATACAGCGGAGACCGCCGATTCCATCCCCGTTGAAATAACTCCCCGGCCGGTATTTCCCCCGCCCGCCCCTCAGGGCCTGACCGCGGTTTTTACGGGCAAAGCGGTGGAACTCATCTGGGAGCCAGATGTCGAGCCGGACATTGCGGGCTACAACGTCTACCGTCAGGCGGCGGGCGAACCTGCGCGACGACTTAATCAGCAATTACTTCGCACTCCCGTCTTTACTGACAGCGCAGTGGCCGCGGGCGCTCGATATAATTACTGGGTGACAGCGCTCGATCTCGAAAACAATGAAAGCAAAGCTTCCTCGGAAGCAAGCGTGGACACACGCTAAAGGTTTCTACGTAGTTCCATCCGGGTCAAGACCCGCCGCCGTGCGAAACCTCGGATATAATAATTGGGTTGCAGGGAGGTTCTTCGGCGTTTTCAAACAACCTGCATACCTCAGGAGGCGTTGTGGCGAACTTCGTGAGAGTAGTGGATTTGTCTGAGCTTGCTCCGGGAAGCTGTGTAGCCATCGAAACAACCGGCAAGTGCGTGGCTCTTTTTAACGTGGAGGGCACGATCTACGCCCTCGATAACACTTGCCTCCATCGGGGTGGACCTCTGGGTGAGGGGGAGCTCGACGGTGACGTAGTGACTTGCCCATGGCACGGATGGCGATATAACGTGAGCACGGGGGAAAAGTGCGGCGATGCATCCAAGAAGGTTGCCAGATACGAGGTGAAGGTGGAGGGAAGCCAGATTCTCGTCGCAGTGTAACGGCCCTCCACATGAGCGTCTGATCAGAGAACCGGTTGACGGTTTGACCGATCCTGCACGCCGGCCATAGCCTCCACCCGCCATTCTTCCGGAGTATTTACCGCAGCCTTTTTATGCCAGAACTTCCTGAAGTGGAAACCGTTCGACGGGGATTGGAACGCCGTCTTCTGGGGCAGATGATATCAACTGTCGTGCTGGCCCGCCCGCAGGTTATTCGCGGAGACACCATGCGCTTCTGCGGGGAGATCGAAGGCCGCCGGGTTGCCCGTCTCTGTCGCAAAGGGAAGACGCTCGCCATTGAATTGCATTCTAAGGACGGTGGCCCTCCACATCATCTAATCATCCGCCTGGGCATGACCGGACAACTTGTGATCGCGGAAACAGGGGCCCCCCTCCTGCCTCACACCCATGTTCGAATGATCCTGGAGGGCGGAGTAGAAGAACTCCGGTTTCGCGATCCCCGGCGTTTTGGAATGCTTCGATGCTGCACCACGGCAGAGGCACGAGGCGTTTTCAATTCCCTGGGCCCCGATGCTCTCGAAATTTCAGAAGGCGAATTCGATGATGCCATCCGAGGCCGCAATGGCGCGGTGAAAGCCTGGCTACTGAACCAGCAGATGCTGGCGGGGCTCGGAAATATTTACGCCGACGAAGCTCTTTTTGAGGCGCGTATCCACCCACAGACGCCGGCCGGCCGTATTCGCAAGCTTCAACGCCATCTGCTGTATCGCGCCATTCACAAGGTGCTTCGGCGCGCGGTGAACTTGCAGGGCACCAGCTTCCGCGATTACATTGATGTCGAGGGAAACGCCGGGAGGTTCGAGCCCCTGCTACGCGCATATCGCCGCACCGGCCTACCCTGCCGCCGGTGCGGCGCGCGCATCCAGCGCGTGACCATTAGCGGGCGGAGCAGCCATTTTTGCCCGGATTGCCAGCCCCGCCCGCGAAAACAGCGCAGCCGCTAGAGCGGTCCCCGCCCGTTTTAGAGCGCCATTTGACGCCCCGCAAATAATCTGTCTCATCTGTCTCACCTGTCTCCCTTAGCCTCCTGCGATGCTTTACAATGTGTTCCGCTGGGATTCTTTTGAAGGCCGCGCGTTCTCCCTGCCATGTATATCCAAGGAGCCAGAATGCTAGTCATCATCAGTGACATCCACCTCACAGATGGGAGTGCGGGAGAAACCGTGCATCAGGGCACGCTGCGCGTCTTCCGCGAAAGACTACGCGGCCTGGCTTATGCCGCCTCATGGCGTCCTGACGGAACATACCGGCCCATCGAGACACTCACGATCGTCTTGCTCGGGGATATTATTGACGTCCTTCGATCTTCCCAATGGCTACGAAGCGGCGACGGGCAAGTGGAGACGGTGAGACCTTGGAGTGATCCACAGGATCCACGGTACGTAAGGAAAATCGGGGCAATTACCGACGCCATTCTCAAAAGGAATGCCACTTTTTTTTCATTGATGCGGGAGATGCATAGCACCTCCATTGCAACTGTCCCCCGCGCAACGCGAGATGGCAGGCCCGCGGTGGCCAGGGGCGTAGAGCAGGAATACGGGCGAGCCTCCGTGCGAGTGCGAATCCACTACATGGTTGGCAATCATGATTGGTATTTTCATCTGCCCTACACACCCTACAACGGAATTCGCCGCAAGCTTATTGGGGCTCTCGGATTGGAAAACGACGCCACGCAACCCTTTCCCCATGATCCGGGAGAGCCGGCCGCGGCCACGATCCGGGAGGTGTTTGAGCAGCACCACGTCTTCGCACGTCACGGAGATATTTTTGATCCCTTCAACTATGAAGGGGACCGTGACGCTTCCTCCCTTGGAGACGCCATCGTCATCGATCTGGTCACAAGGTTTGTCTCGGAGGTTCAGGCGCAGCTCAGCAAGTCACTTCCGCTCCGATTTCTCGGGGGCCTCAATGACATTGATAACGTGCGGCCCCTTCTCATGGCGCCCGTGTGGCTGGGGGGAATGCTGCGAAAGACCTGCCCCGATCTGCGCGTGCATCGCGAGGTTCAACAAGTTTGGAATGAGGTGACAGACTGTTTCCTGCGCCTTCCGTTTGTCCGTGATCATCTCAAAACCCAGCGCTGCTGTGTTCCCGCGGAGAAGCTGCGGCTCGTTCTGAGAATGTCAAAAAGGGCGCTTCTGCCCGGAAGCAGCCGGCTTCTCCGCTGGCTCGGGGCAAGGACCGTAACACAGAAGCAATCCTATTGCCGTTACGCTCTCCGGGAGAAAGCGTTTAGACGACGCCAGGCGCGGTACATCGTCTATGGGCACATTCATAGGCACGAGATGGTCCCTCTGGACTCCACGCCCGCTACGGATGATTCAGGAACTCAGATTTATTTCAACTCCGGAACATGGCGGCCCGTCTACGAACTCGCTCGTTTTCAGCCTGGGCGTGAGTCGTTTGCCGGATACAATACCATGACCTATCTTGCCTTCTTCAAGGACGATGAAAGGTCTGGCCGGGCCTTTGAGTCGTGGTCGGGGAATCTCGGGAGGTCCGCCGCCGCGAGAACGACCTCGGCGAGTTAGGGCACCGTTTGCCTTGGCCCGGACGCGCAACTCCCGGGGATGCCGGCCTTCCTTCGAATCACGCTGCACTGAGGCGCTCGCCTTATCGACACATGGGATCGTCCTCCATCCGCATCTTGAAGGCTGAGACCTATCTCTCAGGGCACCTCCATTGTCCTATCCCGCCCGGCAACGCAACCCGTGAAATAAATACTCTCATCTGTCCCGTCTGTCGCCTTCGTCTCACTTAGACCTGCTACTGTTGGTTTGTGAGTAACGGGTACGGAGATCGGAAGGGGCCGCCGATGAAAGCCGTGGGAGTTGAAGCGCGCATCCCCGATGCGTGCGGGTTGGAAGCCGGGTGGCAGAGCAGGCCAGGTCATCTTGCGATGGACGAGCCGGAGATCGATCGCATCGTCGTCGAGCGGGTGTATGACAAGTGCCATTGTCACATTATCCGGGCTATCCGCGGGTTTTCCATGCCCGCGGAATTCCTCGGTGCGTTGACCGCTAACGAATCGAGCGGCAATCCCAACGCCACGTGCTTTGAGGCTCGGGTTTACGGACGTTTGAAGGCGGTGGCGAATGGCCAGCTTCCCGCTTTTGGGAGCATTGGACAGAAGCAGCTCTCTTCGGCGCTCCAGGAAGATATGGCGCTCCGAGAGGACCTGACTGAGGCGCTGACGGTGACGCAGGGTTCCCGTGATGGTATGGCGAAACAAGCTGCGGAACAGCAGGACCGCGGATTGCGGGAATTATCGACTTCTTGGGGCTTTACCCAAATCATGGGCTATCACGTAATAGGCCGGAAGGCGCGCATTCAGGCGTTGCTCGATCCACAGTTTCATTTTCAGTTTGCTGTCGAGCTTCTAACCGAATTCGCCCGGCAGTTTCACTTGAGATTGTCCTGCGACTTCGAGCCCCTGTTCCGCTGCTGGAACACGGGGCGCCCTGACGGGAACACTTTCAATCCAGCATACGTGGCGATGGGAATGCGAAGAATGCCGGTCTATCGCCAGATTATGAATCAGATGCCGGATGGTCCGGGGACGCGTGGGACTTAGCCGGATCAACGCTGCCTTGGAACGAGAAACGATAAGGGCGTGAGAGAAATTGTTTTAGAGCCGATTGCAAAAGCCGTTTCGCCTAGGCCGCAGCCATCTGGCCTGTGGGTCGAGTGGCGGAACTTGAGGCCGGAGCCTAGGGGAGTGTTCGTGGCTTACACCAGTCCGAGAAGGTATGGACTTCCACTCACTCCATTTCCGCCGGAAGAACGCGATTCGTCCGGTCATCGGCCAAGTCTTGCGTGACTCTTCGAGGGAGGGCACGCAAAGGTCGGAGCGGCGGCGACCTTGCGAGCATTGGCGATCAAGGCCAAGGCCGTCCGCTCCGGCTACAAATAGCCGGCTATTCCGATTGTACTGCTATAAAGGTTCCCGGACGCGGCGTTCTTCTTTTGACCGGCGCGCCGGGCTTATGCACCCGAGGAATGTACGCATGACCACGACGCTTCGTCATAAGGAAGTTATTCGCGGAAAGATTCTCTACTACCTAGGCTTGATCTATCCGCAGTCCGCCACATTGCCCTTGCTTCAAGGAGAGCTCGACTTCTTTGGTTATCCAGTTTCCATTGAAGATCTGAATTTTCATGTGGCCTATCTTGCTGAAAAGAGCCTGGTCTCGGTTGAGGGGGTGCGGGGGCCGCACACCCATCGGAATGTGTCTCTAGTAAAGATTACGGCACGCGGAATCGACTATTGTGACGGGCGGCTTCCGTCAGACGAAGGCATTTACTTGGAGCCTGGAAAGTAATGGGAAGTAAAAAACGCTGTCCGACAGTAATCAATACGAAAACGAACGCGCGGCCGAAGAAAGCCAAGACGCCAAAGCATCAACCCGCTTACAGAAACGTCCCGGGGCTTCCGCCAGAACTTCGGGATTTAGTGCGGCAGATGTTGGTGGATGGGGCCACGTTCGAAGACGTCGTAGAAGCGATTGCAGAATCGGGAGACACTTCCATCCCTCTGCGGGCGATCGAGAGCTATTTCCGGTCGGATCTGGACATTCAGAAGGAGCGGATCAAGCGGCAGCTACAAACAGCAAAAGTTCTGAGGGAAGCTCTCACCGACCCGAAATCGGGGCACACGGAACTTGCTGAGGCCGTGCTTATTACGGGCCTGATGGGAGTGAACCGGCGCAGCGTGTCCTCAAGCCTCCAACAGGCGATCCGTGTTAAGGACCAGCATGCAAATCAGAGCCTTAAGGAAGAGGCTTCCCGTCTTCGCATCGAGAAGTTTGCCATGGACAAGAAGGTGCTCGCCGCCAGGCTAAGGGCGGAGGAGACCAAGCAAGAATTAATCCGGACTAAATTATCTCACCTCCAGCAGGCCCTGGAGCGAAATGGCGAGGACAAAATACTTGGGCCTGAGATCATCCGGCAAATCCACGAGATTTACGGAATTGTTTCGGTCCCCAATTCGGACACTAGCAACAGCGAAGGGCTGCGTGGCGATACATAAAGTGCGTGACAATCCTGCGAGGACCGGGCGTGCGGCTGCATCATCACGCAGACGCCCCGCGCCCTTCCTGACGGATGAGGCTCAGATCGAGGTGAGTCCGCCTGCAGTTCCCAAAGTGTTCGTGCAGTTGCTGCCGTACCAAGTTCGTTGGGTTGAGGACAATTCGCCGCTCAAGATCGTCGTGAAGGGGAGGCAGACCGGCTATTCATTTTCTTCCACGTTACGAGCGGTTCTCCGATGCCTGGAACGGCGTACAACCTGGGTCTTCCTCTCGAAGGGGGAGCGCCAGTCCCGGATGCTCATGGAAAAGGTCCAGGAGCACATCCAATCCTGCGGCATCGTGAGCCATATGAACGAATCTCAGTTTTTTGAGGGAACGCTGATGAAACAGCTTGAAGTGCGCTTCCCCAATGGTTCGGTGATCTACGGCTTGCCGGCGAACCCAGACACGGCGCGCGGGTATACGGGAAACGTCTCGCTCGATGAATTCGCCTTTCACGGCGACGCAGAAAAGATATACACGGCGCTATATCCGATCACGACGCGAGGGCACGGACTGGAGCTGATTTCCACCCCGAACGGCCAGCAAGGCAAATATTTCGAAATTGCCAAGGCGGCCGGCTTAGTTGACGGCGTGCGCGCGACAGGCAACAAGTGGTCCGCCCACAAGACGTCGATCTACGACGCGGTCGAGCAGGGATTGAAAGTCAATCTGGATCAACTCAAGACCGGAGTAGACGACGAAACATGGCGGCAGGAGTTTTGCTGCGAGTTTATAACCTCGGCGAGTGAATGGATTAGCGCAAGTCTCCTGCAATCTTGCGTTGATCCCAAGTCGTCCGCTGATTTCGCTGATTACGTCAGCGGGACGGACATATCACTGGATTCCTGCCTTCGCAGGAATGACAGCGGCCGGGACGGTCATCCCCGCGAAAGCGGCGGTCTATTCGCTGGATGGGACATCGCACGAAATCGTGATCTGAGCGTGATATGGCTCAGCGAACTGGTTGGAGACGTTACCTGGACCCGAGGGGTCATCGAGATGCGCAATACGCCTACTCCGGATCAAGTAAGCCAGGCCCGGTCCCTGATGCGGTTCATACGCCGGATCGACATCGACCAATCGGGCATGGGTCTCGCCGTCGCAGAACAACTACAGCGCGAATTTCCTGGAAGGGTTGAGGGAATCCAGTTTACGCAAGCAACGAAGGAGGCTCTGGCGGTTCGTGCCCGCCGGAGGATGGAAGAAAACAAGGTCCGGATTCCCGATGACGAGAGAATCCGCGCATCATTCCGTTCTGTTAAAAGGACCCAAAATGCCATCGGGCAGATTCGCTTTGACACGGAACATGACGCCGCCATCGGCCACGCCGACCACTGGTGGGCCTTTGCGATGGCCGAGATGGCTTGCCAGACGGCCACGGGTGACTCACCCGGTTGCGAACCGGTATACCACCTTGCCGAAGTCGGAGGGGTGGTCGGCAAACCCGCATTGGCGGGTCTGCATGAGGCGATCCTTTGAACAGGGAGGGCCAAGTAGCTATGGGCGATCAATCACTTCCCGGCCAGTTCGCTGATGTTGCGGTCAATTCATCTAGCAAGATGCTGAAAAACGCTTTTACGTGCACCGGAAGGGTGGGGTTTTAACCCCCGCCGCAGAACACGATAAAGAAAATAAGAGGGTTATTTTTGCTGTCTTTCCGGCGGGGTTGAAACCCCGCCCTTCCAAACAATTCTTCAGCATCTTGCTAGGTCATCCAGGAGGAAAACGATGTCAGTTTTACATGCGAACAGATTGAAGGAAGACATCAACAAAATCGCTCGCGATGCGAAGGCCATTGGACTTGAGGTAGGCAAAGGGGCGGCCGAAGCCGTTCACAAGATCGTGAATGCAGCGGAAGGCGTGGCGCAAGCCGCAGAACATGAGCTAGCTGCAGCCCCTGATGTGGTCAAAGAAAACATTGATACGGCCGGGCGGCCAACGGGAAAAGATGGCCGGCCAAAAGTTGATTCGCGGGTGCAACGATGAGGTGGAGGGTTTGGCTGAAAGGATTGCTCGCAGCGATTGTTTCGACGGCGGCAAATTCTATTTCTGTCTTAATTGCCGATCCGCGTCACTTCGATCCTCGCGTTGCGGATGGATTCCGGAATCTTGGCATCGTCAGCCTCATGAGCGCAATTGTTGGAGCGGCGCTTTACCTAAAGCAGAGCCCCATCCCAAAGTGCCGTGACGATTCAGTGGAATCCTAAGAATTACAACACTTGATGCGAATGAGTCAGGTTTTTGATGACGGAAGGCATGCCGCGAGCCTGTCCCTAACGACCCTCACCCCTCAGCCACCGCTGCGCGGCACCCTCTCCCCTCCCCAAGGGAGGGGGCGGGGTCACAGAGTCTCCGGAAAACACATCCCTCTCCCTTCGGGAGAGGGGGGACGATGACAGGCAACCGAAAGGAAAAGTCGATGAAAAAAGTGAAGTTTTTAGCGATACCCGTTTTAACGCTGGCGTTGCTCGGATGCGGCGTGGCACAGTGGGTCAAAGCCGCGCAACAGATATTACCCGTAGTCTTGCCGATGGTCACGAACCTAGTCACCGCGATCTCTCTGCTTCAGGGAAAGACCGTTTCGCCAACCGACTTCAGGACAATCAGTAATACTGCGAACCAGGTTTCGGCCGACCTGAACCTAGTGAGACAACTGGTGAATCAGTACGAATCTTCTCCGAACGCAACCACCGTGGAGAAGATCAATGCGGCGCTTCAGGATGTCAACACGCACCTGAACGGGCTATTAGCGGCCCTTCACGTCTCAGACCCATCCACGGTACAGAAGATTACGGCCATCACGACCCTCATTAACAGCGAGGTGAGCTCCATCATACAAATACTTCCGGTAATCTCCGCCGGCCAAACGAGGGCCCAACGAAACATGAGTACAGTACCCCTTAGCGCATCCGAGCTCAAAAGCCAGTACAACGAGATTGTGTCTCAACCAACCCGCAACTCGTCGGTGAATGCGGCGTTTGCTGGGGCGGTCCTGAAGTAACCCGCGCGTGTTGGTAGCCGTCATTCACCGCGAGGGAAAGCGCTGCTTTCCCGCGGCCCAACATCTCCGCGCGACAGATCGAATGGGGACGGAGGGGCCATGACTTAACGGCTTTGACGAGAAGTTAGCACAGTAAGGATAGGCGCCAAAGGAAACTAAATGATTACACCGAAACTGGGAAAGGGATTGGGAAGAACAGCCGATGTGCACGATAAGAGGGACTATCGAATTAACATACTTCCTCATCTCGGGATTGGCGCGCCCGCTCCCTCCTGCGGGGATGTCTTCACGGGACTCGATCTGCCTGTATACGACCAAGGTTCATTGGGATCCTGCACGGCAAATTCCGGGGTTTTGTACCGCCGTTTTTTAGCGCGAAAATTCGCGAGCCACTCAGCGCCAGACGAAAACCTAAGTCGCCTCTTTCTCTATTACCAAGAGCGGAAACTTCCCTGGAATGACACGGTCCAATCGGACAGTGGTGCTTCGATTCGTGACGTCATGTATGTGCTGGCTCACACGGGAGTCTGCCCGGAACAAGATGACCCCTATGTTCCCAATGACTTTTCTTCGGCTCCTTTGAACGATAACGCTAGAGATCTTAGGGAAGCTAATGCGCATCGAATCGGAGCCTACCACCGCGTACCGGATGCAGAAACCGCCCGGTACGTGCTCGCCTCGGGATATGGCGTCTTATTGGGATTCTCAGTCTACCCGTCCTTTGAAGGGGTCGGTTCTGACGGGATTCTCGGAATGCCCAACCATGAAGAATCACCCCTCGGAGGCCACGCGGCGGTGATTCGCGGCTACGACGATAACAAGGCCAGGTTCCATATTCAGAACTCATGGGGTCCGGGATGGGGCGACCACGGGTGCTTCTGGATGCCATACGAATATCTCAAACAGACGGAAATCTCAAATCCAGATATGTGGATGGGGCATCTGGGAAGGCCGTGGAAGGCGAGCTGATTTCACATTAGAAATCCGAAATTGGAGATTTGGAACTCGAGATCCAAAATTTAACATGGCAGAAAAGGGTCACAGCTCGAGAAACGGGCATCAGATGCAGGCGCTGATGCGGGAGGCGCAATCGCTTCAGGCGCGAATCGATCGCGCGGTTGCCCTGAGCGATCAAGCTGCCGATCACGCAGCAACCGTCAACGGCGCGTCATGGGCCCCTCTGCGGCCCGCCACAACCTTAGAACCAGGCGGAATAAAGATTCCCGCGACCCAGGGAGATCTTGAAAAGACTTATGGCGTAAGTGGAACGCCAATCACGAGTGGATACCTCGTTGACCTCGGCGAATATAACGCCGAACTGATGGGACGCAATGCGATCCCGATATACGAGAAGATGCGCCGCTCTGACGCGCAGGTGCGCGCTACCTTAATGGCCTGCAAGCTTCCAATCCTCTCGGCGGCCTGGGAAGTGGCGCCCGCCGAAAGGGATTCCCGCTTGCGGGGGAATGACAGCGCTCAGCCAAGGAGCGGTCGTTCCCGCGAAGGCGGGAACCCCGTGTCTTCGACAGGCGAAGGCAACGCGACAAGCGCGAAGACGAAGGAAATCACCGAGTTCGTCCGGGAAAACCTGTTCGGTGGTCTCGAATTCAAGAGCTCCATCGGTGGCTGGATTTCGCAGTCATGGCAGAGCGTCATCTGGAATGCCCTCCTGATGCTCGATTTCGGATGTGCAATCCATGAGGACGTCTGGATTGTTGATGGCGAGAGGATCCGCTTGCGGGCCCTCCCTGCGCGGCTGCCCGTGACATTCTATCGTTGGCACACAGAAGCTGACGGTGAAACGCTTCTGGCTCTTGAACAATATGGCTATCGCGGGAATCAATTTCTTAATGTCTTGTTACCTGCGGGAAAAATCTGCCGTTTCACCTACCAGCAGGAGGGAGCAAACTTCTGGGGGATCGCATTGCAGCGCGCAATGTATCCGCATTGGTACGTAAAATCGAAGCTTTATCGCATTGATGCCATCGCCAACGAACGAAACGCGCTGGGGATTCCCGTTTTCCGCTTATCGCCGGGGTTTGCTGCCGAAGATAAAGCCGCGGCGTACAGCTTTGTAACTCAGCTCGCTGCTCACGAGGCGGCGGGTCTGGTAGAGCCACCTGGGGAACCCCGCTCGGGACTTCGCATCACGGGCTATGAGGGAAACCTCCGGGACGTGATGCCCTCCATTCAGCACCACAACGAGATGATCTCGCGCGCCGCGTTGAATACGTTCATGGACCTCGGACAGTCGGCGCATGGCTCCCGCGCGCTAGGAGGAACCGCCGCAGACTTCTTTATGCTGGGCCTGCAGAGCGTGGCTGATCAGATCGCCCTGGACATCACCAAATCAACGATTCGCCGCCTTGTTTCACTTAACTTTGGCGACGACGCGCCGTGCCCAAGGTTGATACCCGCAAATGTTCAGGCCAGAAGTGTGGGAGAAATTACTGCCGACCTGGTCGCTCTGGCCCAACAGGGTTTGGTTGTAAGTGAAAAGAACATCCGCAGGGTGATTCGGGAGCGGTTTGCCCTGCCCGAAGAGAGCAATGAGGGAATTGTGGCAATCCGGGGCGAATCCATTGAGCAGGGGAGCCAGGTTGTCGCCGGAAGGGGCGCCGGGGATATTGAGGGGTAATGAGTCTGTGTGAAAACACCAATGCGGCGTTGTAGCGGCGGCGTCTCCCCGCCGAAGTTATTGAGAACAAGGTCCGGCTGTGAGACGCCGCCGCTACAGCCGAGATGTCACACAGGCTCTATGAGGAAAACATGGGTAGACACCAAGACTTCAAGTCGCTCGACGGAATCCAGCTACGCACGGGAGACTTCGCGCACGCTGATTTGCCGGGTGATACGAAGCGGGATGGGGCCGAGCAGATCGCGCGCGCAGCGGAACATGACGTGAAACAAAAAGAGATAGCGCGGTTCAGAAAACAACATGTTTCTGAGTATGGTATTCCGGTGCTGCTCTCCGGGTTAGGTCCCGCCGTTGAGACCCCCACTGGCGCAGCGCTTCACCGTGCTAATGCGCAGCTCCGCGAGCTGAGTGTCGCCGTGACGGGATCGTGGGTAAAAGACTGTTCTTTCTCCATTACGGCTGATGATTTGCGTCGAATGGTGGCCAATTTCGAGAAGAGAAAGAATGACATGGTCGTGATTGACTATGAGCACGCGAGCGAAATGCCCGAAGTCGCGATGGGAGGGCCGATCCCGGCGGCGGGATGGATTCACGATCTGCGCGTGGAAAGAAATGGGCATGAAACCCTCTTGGCACTGGTGGAGTGGACGCCGGAGGCGGAGCAGATGATTCACAACGCAGAATACCGTTTTTTTTCTCCAGCCATCGACTGGGGAGCAACGGACAAAGACACGGGGAAACCTCAAGGTGCCACGCTTACGTCTGGCGCGCTCACGAACCATCCCTTTTTGGAGGAACTGCCGCCAATCATGCTAAGCGGCGGTAAGGTTGTGGCCGCGGGCAAAGCCCGTTCTCAATCCGATAGCGGTTCGAGGCTGTTGCATCCTGAAGGAGTGAAAAATATGAAGAAATTATCGCTTAGGCCAGTCCCTGAAGGCGAAGAACAGTCCGGAAGTCACGCGGTTTACGAAGAGGGAAACCAGGAACCATTGGGCTTTATATCGCACCCTGAACTCGCCGAATACGCCGCGAAACACCTGGGAGTGAATCCTGATCAACAGGAGGATAGCGAAGAGAGCCAGGCCGATGACGACGGGACAAACGCACAGACGCTCAAGGTTGAAGCCCGTGCGGCCCATCGCAGGACCCTCTTTCTACAGGAAGCCGTGCGCAAAGGGAGGATCGACTCTCAGCGTGCGAGCGAGCTCGCCGAATCAGGAAAGATCAGCTTGGGAGAATACATCCACGCGCAGGAAGCTGAGAGGTTGATCGAGTCCGCCGTAGCCTCGGGGAAAATCCTTCCCCGCGATCGGGCTTTCTTTTTCCGCGATGCCATGGAACGGCCAAAAGAGTTCCAGGAGTATGCGCGGAACGCGGCGCCGGTGGTCCGGCTCGGAACAAAAGGCATCGGATCGGGAGAAGTACTCCCGGTGGACGAGGAAGTTCATCTAGGCGTCAAGCGGCTCATGGATGAGCGAGGCCTGGATTATGCAAAGGCACTGAAGGAGTTTCTCTCGTCCAACCCATCTCTCGGGGAGCAGTACCGGCGCAAACACACAAACCCCGCACCCTTGGAGGCGCCGGGACAACAACAAATGTAGCCCCGCAATGGGCCACGTCAAAGTTGTGTAGCGCAGACCTCCGCCGTTGAGGTCTGCGGCTTGTGAATCCCAAATGCCTACACGAGCTTTGTGAATCTTAAATGGCGCAGACTTGAAAAACGCAGGTCTGCGCCACATGGGCGGAGCGGGTGGCGTCCCATTAGGAGGAAAAATGGCAGGAATCAATGGATTGGCAGTTGCATTTCGATCCCAGGCTAACGCGCGCATTTACAAATTCTCGGTGCTCGTAAAAGACACGACGGACACCACGCAGAACCAGCAATATGCGATGCTGCCGGCAACCCCCAATGTGCCCGGCGTGCTAGGCGTGTTGACGGAGCACTTTGTTGAACCCAACTACTTCGTGCCCCAAGCCACGAATCCCACCACGGTCACTGGCACTACGCCCGTACTCTATAACTTGACCGGGCGGGGCATGACGCTGCAGGTGAATGGTATTGCGCGATGCATCGCGGCGGGTGCTGTGAATCAAGGTGACGTGCTGATGGTCGCGGACAATTATGGTCGTGTCAACAATGCGGCGAATCTCAGCATTGCCGCAGGGGCGAAGATCAATTCCGTGGGGGTCGCGCAGAACAGCACCCAGAGCGCGAACGACATTGTGGAAGTGCTGTTGAATTTCGCGCAGATGATTGCTTAAGGGCCGGGATTCGGGACTCGGGATTCGGGATTCGGGTTTCGCCGCTCGGGAAAGCGAGCCGCGGAGGCTTTCCTTCTCTAGCTGCGAATCCCGAGCCCCTAATCCCAAAAACCGAAATCCGAGGTTTCAACGCGGTCCGGGTGATCCTGTGGATCCGGACAAAGGCTGGAGGGCCGCCGGGCGAGCGGCTGACGGCTGAGGGCTTCAGTTCCGCTGGCGCGCCCAGAGGATCGCCCGGAAATTGAATCATTGGTTCATTGGATCATTCATTCATTGAACCGATAAATCAATGAATCAATGGAGGATTGAATGGCGGACATTTCACTTCAATATCTGGACCAGCCGCTCAATAACGTGAGCGTTGGCTATACGAACGACGACTACTTTGCGGAGAAGCTTCTGCCACCTGTCCCGGTGAAACAGCGCTCAGGCCGGTACTGGATTTTCGGAAAAGAGAAGTTCCATCGCTACGAGACCATCCGTGAACCCAAGGCCGAGAGCCGTGAGATTGCACCCTGGTCGCTCTCAAATAGCCCATATTTCTGCAACGATCATTCGCTGAAGGACTCCATTTCCGACGAGGAGCGATCGGGTTCGGAGGATGCCGACCTCGAGATTACAACGGTGCAGAATCTTACTGACGCCATCTTGCTTGATCTTGAAATTCGCGTCATGAATATGGTCTTGGGGCCGGGAACCACCATTCCGAATGCTACGCTCGCCGGGACTTCACAGTGGTCGGATTATATAAATTCCGACCCGATCGCAGCCGTTGAGGCGCAGAAAACCGTCATCAAACAGGCTATCGCGAAGACGCCCAACACGATGGCGGTGAGCTATCCAGTTTATTCAGTGCTCCGGCAGCACCCCAAGATCATCGACCGTTTCAAATACACTCAGGTCGGCATACTGCAAGCCGATCACCTCAAGAGCGTGTTTGACGTGGATAACTTCTGGGTGATTGGCGCCGAGTATGATACGGCCAATGAAGGCCAAACGCCGAATCTTCAATTCGTCTGGGGCAAGAGCGCGTTACTGGCATATGTACCACCCTCGGCCCAACGACTGCAACCCGCGTTGGGCTACACCTTCCGCTGGCTGTTTGGCGCCCCTGATCTTGGAGGGACACTGACCAAGCGCTATCGCGTGGAATCAAAGACGGCCGATGTTATTGAGGTGCACCGCTACGATGACACCCAGCTCGTGGCGGCCCAGGCTGGATTTGCATTTCTTTCAGCGACCGCTTAACAGCAGTAGTTCGTGGTTAGCAGGTAGCGCAGACCTTCGTTTTTGAGGTATGCGGTTCGTCAACGTCAAATGCCGCGGACCTGAAAAACGCAGGTCCGCGCTACCGCATGAGATTTACAACTGGGAGGAATCATGGCTCAATTCACAGTCCTTCGACCCATTGAATACAACGGCAAGCTCTACGTCCCAGGATCTCACAAGGGCCCTGCGAACACGAGGAGTGCTGGCAATGGATCCGAAATCCCAGTCGATGGGAGCGGTGTGATCACCCTGCCAGAGAGTGTCGCCACCCAATTTACACGCGGTCAAATCATGCCGCCGAAGACAAAGGCAACCAAATCTGGGTCAACCGCCGAAATCAACAGGTAGAAGCCCGGCTTGGTCGATCCGCCGACCTTCGCGGGCCCAACTGACAATTGTGAGTTCCGATCAGGAGATCATATGGCAATCAGTGTGACGTCACATTACGAATATCTCGACCAAACGCTACAAGGGGTCTATATCCGGAAGGCAAAATTGGTGGTCGCGGGCCTCGCAGCAAACGCCGCTAACACGGTCCCTCATGGGCTACCGTCTATTCCGATCAATATCATGATTGAGCCTACCTCCGCAGGTGGCTTTCATGAGGTTCAACCAGCCGACGCCAACAACGTTTACATCTCATCCGATGGCGCCGGGACGAGTTGCAACCTGATTGTCGAGTATTAGCCATCAGCCGTCAGCTAACGGCTGCTTGCTGATGGTAAATCGCTGAGGGCTTCCGTTATGAGCTATACGACCATTACCAACGTCGCGGGCATGTTTCCTGCATTCCAGCGCGGAACGCCACAGCAGAGGCCAGCCGACACGCTCATTCAACAGTTTATTGATGACGCCGCCGGAGATATGGACGCCATCCTGCAACGACGGTTTGGACAGGTCATCACGGATACATACTCCGGAAATTTCGCGGCGTTCCAAGGCGCGTTTTCAAAGGACGCCCAGAACGCTCTGGAGAAGATCAATCGCTATGGAGCGGCTGGGCAGCTCGGGCAGGTCCTTTCAACCTTCGGCGTGGCCTCAGCGGAACGGCTTGCCATTGATTTTCAGTCAGAATTCAAGAGCTTAACTGAGGAGCTTAGCGCTACCAGCGGCAAGGGGGAGCCGGGAAGCGTTGGATTGTACGATCACCTTTTCGATCCGCAATCAGCCACTGCGTCGCCGCGCCCGGGACTGATTGGCATTGCCGGAGGGGATCAGTTTAAGAACCAAACCTCAGCGGAAAGCGGGATGTCGAATTTTTTCGGAAAGTTCGACCGCAGGTAAATGAAGGGCGGAACAATGACCTACATGCCAGCGTGGAATGCGACATTCTCGAAGCCCCTTCTGAACCAGACCATCGCAATCATTCAACGCGATCAGCTCTCTGCCATCACCATGGTAAATCCGGTCCTTCCGCCCATTAATGAATTTCACAAGGGACCGGGGCTTCGAACCGCTTTCCCGTGGTTGACGTTGTCTGCAGACCAGACGGAGTTCGATGTTACCTCGCCATGGACCCGAGCTTGGCGCACCACGTTGACGCTAACCCTCGACACCGGCCAATTCGACCAGGAGCTAACGCAGGATAATGCTCAGGACTATGCTCGGGTCGTTGACATGGTAATCAGCTCGGCGAGCGGGGATGATTGGGTGACATCCCTTCCGGTCATTCACGAAACCGTCCCAAGCGGGATGACGGCGCCACCAGGAGCAGGGTCCGTGAAGGATGTCTTTGTAGCGTCTCATCGATATAGCTTGGCAACCCAGGCCGGCATTGATGTTCCGGTGATGCGCGTTGCAGTAAACCTAGTTTTCAAGCTACAAGAGACGTAAATACCGGAATCGGCGGCTCGTGATCATGACTCAACAAACTCCAAAGCGGGGGCTGCCGGAGGTTTTGAAATGACGTCCGTTGACCGCACGAAGATTCATCAGGGCCCGGGAAGCCTTTGGCTCGGAGTCCAAGTCCCGGCCTCCGGCTCACGCCTGTTGATTGATGTAAATGGAAATCCTGCAGCCCCGGCGCTGACTCCTCCTTCCGCCGGTGCCCTCTTATCAGTATCAGGCGGGACGCTCCCATCTACCACGTATTACGTGGTGCTGACGTACGTAAACGCCTTGGGTGAAACAACGCCGTCAACGGAAGCGAGCCTCGCGGTCGCACTAGGAAGTCTGCTTGTTGCCGAGTCGCCTGCCCCTTCCGGGAATTCAACTGGTTACAACATTTATGTGGCAAGCTCTTCCGGCGCCGAGAGGCTTCAGAACTCCTCGCCAGTACCGTTAGGCCAGAAGTGGACACTGCCCGCGGCCGGCCTCAGCACGGTGGGAATAAGTCCGCCGCCGTCCAACACGGCGGGTCCGCTCTTTGCGGGTGCAGTCTCCGGTGCAACCACCATCGTTTGGTCACCCAAGATTGAGGCACTGATTGCAGACCAAGTAGCGGCTCCGATCGATGCCCGCCTTACAGCAGAGGAGCAATCCATTGAAGCCGAAATCATGGAGACTGACTATGCGAAATTCAAGGCCTTTATCGCAAACGGCCTTTTCGCATCAGGCGCCGACGTTGGATTGCCAGCAGGTTGCCAGAATTATGAAGAGATCTCGTTTGGCGGATTGATGCTAGTGCCCCGGATGTCGGTCGCAATCGTTTCACCCCGCGTCGAGGCCCCCGGAAAATTCGTAGTGAGCCAGCTATACTGCTCCTATCAGGCTCAAGCACTTTCAATGCCGTTTTCCCGGGAGAAGGCCACCACGGTGAAGGTGAAATTCAACGGGCTTGCAGATCCCGCGAGACCTGTCGGTGATCAGGTAGGAAAGGTCTATCGTCAGCCCTAATCGCTGAAAGAATCGAGGTCCTTCCTCCGGAAGTATTTTGTCTACCGTGCCGGATCGGCCATCGCGAGACGTGTCTATGGAAAATCACATTGCAACAGTACAGGACTTTAAGAGCGCGCTGGATCTCGACCGGCGAGTGGAACGGGTTACCCTGCCGAAATTGCGCAAGTCCGTGTTGATGCGCCGACCGTCACCCTTATGGTTTGTTTTCCGGGGGCAGTTGCCTCAGACACTGGCCGTCGCGGCAGCGGCTTCCAGCGTGGAGCGGCCACCGGCTGTTCAAACGGCTGAAGACGCACAAACACTGGCACATTGGATTATCGATCTTTTGTCAGAAGTCATGGTCCAACCGCGCATATCCCTTTCGCCAGGACCGGGAGAGATTCCTCCCGACCTCATCGCGGATGAGGACCTTGATTTCATCATTCGCTGGGCGGTGGGTGAGGTTGCCTCGGAAGGGACTGACAATTCCTCCGTGGGCGACCTCGCCACGTTTCCTAAAAAGTGACAATCTTCTGCTCCTGGCGCGGGTAGCCGAGACCTGGAGTTGCAGGCCGAGCGAGCTACTGGGACTAGAGGCTGAACTTCGTTATCGGACAACCGCGCTTCAGATTGACATTGCCGCGGCTACCGCTGTGTGGCTGTGGAAAGGGACAGCAACTGAGAAACCTGGGGCGTTCGAAGAATGGTGGTAAGAGTAACGTTTAGGAAACGGCTATGGCGCATTCACTTAAGTATATGTTCGAAATGAGTGGAGAGCAGAAACCACCTGTTGGATCAGCGATCACTCCAGAATCCTTAAATAATGATGGACTGGTATCATTCATAAACACAATTGGCAAGCTTACCTCCGCGCTCCAAGCGGCCCGCGCGGAAGGATCAAGAACATACAATGAACTCGGGCGTTCGGCACAAGGGTGGAGCGATTTGGCCACGAAGGCCACGGGCCGCGTCCTGGCATTGCTGACCGGGTACCAACAGCGCCAAACCAGTTCCGTTACGGCTCATGCGCGAGCTGAACAGGCCAAGTCGATGGCCACCGCCTCCGCGCTGAAACACACAGCGTTCTATAAGACCATCGCAGCAACCGCGGCTGGATTCCAAGCGTTGGGAAGTTTCGATTTCTGGGCCGCCGCTCAAGACTTCACCTCTGCGGCCTTGTGGGGCACTCTTGCAGGGGCGCAGATTGCCTCGATGGCGGGCTCCGCAGGCAGGGGGCCCGGGAATCGCGGCGGATCGGAATCTGCCTCTCGCAGCTCGCGCCGCGGAGGCGACGCTTCCGACGAAGCCAGCGGTGCGGGCTTTGCGATTTCCGCGCTCGGCGCGGGCGCGGCATCGGCGGCTGCGGGCCCGAGCGGACACCTGACCATCGCCATTATGGGTGATAACGATGCTGGCGAGTGGTTGGCGAATACACTGAATACCGCCGTCGAGACGCGCGGTGTGCAGCTTACATCCACACGATCCACGCGCAGCGCATATGCGCAAGGTTAGGAAGGTTTCAGGTGTCAACCTTCGGCCGGCGCTTTTCCTGATATCCAACACCTGACTCCTGAAACCCACCATGGCGAATCCACAGATCATCTACGATCCTGGCACTGGCCCTGTCACGCTGGCATTCACTTATCCGCCGCGCAATGTGGCGGCTTACAACTCCGTGGCCACGCGGCATGACAACGTGTCGAGCTCCGGTATGCGCGAGTCAATCCTGGAGCGTATCGACAATTTCCTGGAAATCGAGATGCAGACGGTGTTGCTCGGCGCGGATGTGAAGGCTTGGAACGGCTTTATGCATTACGCATTGACAGGTGGCCGGTTTGCTTACTACGCGGATAGCTCGCAGAGCGCATTCACCAATTACACGCTTGAGCAAACCACCTGGACCGCTGCCTACAAGGCGCCTGGGCTGTACTCGTTTAAGCTGAAGTTCCGGCAATTGGTGACGTAGGAGCGTGCCGTGGCGCGTCCATGACGCAGTAAGCAGTGCCCTTACAACGATGATTCAAGGCAATCAGACCTGGCAAAACGCACTTTCGCAGCTCCAGAAGCAGCCACTCTACGTGCTGGAGATTCCGGGTTTCGGCGTGATCATCGCCAGCTTTGATTCCACCCTGCTCAGCGTGGGCATTGGTGGCTATGGCGTGACGCTCTGTGGAATCGGAGGCTACGGCACTTAACCGGTGTTTTTATTACGTGCGATGGTAACAAGATTATCTCGAAAATTCCATGCCGAACGTAGCGAAGTACTATCCCGGCGATTTCCAGGGCGACATGTCGCAGACACTGGCGTGGCTCTACTCGCGCCAGAACGCGGACGTGGGCAACTGGCAGGCCAACGCGCTGCTCACGTCGCTGCCGGTCAGCGAGACGCCGGGCGCGGCGCAGCAGCCCACGATGCCCGCCTTGGCTGAATGCGGCATTATTTCACAGGCGGACTTTTCCAGCCTTCCCACCGCACTGCTCGAAAACATCGCGTTGCTTCCTCCGGCTGGCTGGCTCTTTGATGAGTCGCTCGGGCCGGATGGATTTCCCGTTAACTTCGCGCCTGTCACGCTCCCCACCGGCAATCTCTTCGCTCCGGTGATTCCGCTCACAGCAGGACAAATTGCCGCTGCCTACGATTCGGTTTATCAGGCCTCTCCCCATGGCATCAAGCTCTGCGACGGCAACATCTATCCGGTGCTGCAGGGAATGACGATTTATGGCTATGTCTTTAGTCTGTTCGCTACGCCCGGCATGACGCAGATTCAGAACTATCGCGTGGATCTCTTCACGCTTACCGACCAGTATTACTATCAGTCGAGCGCTCCTGGCGTAACTCAGCCGCTCACCGGGCCGTGCGCCCACAAGACGCCGCAACCCTCGCAGTTCCAATCGCTCCTGATCCAGCAGGGACTGAATGGCTGGTTTAGTGTACAGGCCATTAATCCTGGCGTGGCCGTGGCGGCGCTTTATCCTGTGAGCGTGCCGCAGCCGGCAGCGGGGTCCCACGGCTCGACCCTTCCCGCAGGCTGGATCTGCCACTCCAACACCGGCATCGGTCCGGCGCTTTCCGGCTATTTCGGGCGGATTTATGCGAAGACTGACATCGAGTACATGCAGGAAGACAACGTCCCGATCATCGTGCAAGACCCCTACCACGCGCGCTGCGGATCACAGGCGGTCCCGGCCAGCGGCAAGCTCACCGTGCATGTGCTGTATAACGATCCGGTGAAGGGCGCGACGCTGGTTTATACCTCGCTCCAGACTGCGGCCGCCTATCAGGACCTGCCGCGATCCTTCACCGTGCCGACCTCCGATCCGCTCTACGTGCCTGATCCCACGCAGTCGAACTCGGGCGCGCTGCAAAACCGCAGCTTCATCTACGATTGCGCTCTGGCGATGATCGCATTTTCGGCTTCGGGCAACTTCATAGCCGCGTCGAAGATCGTGAAGCAGATTGACTATTTCCTGGATAATCCGGGGTATCTGGCTACCAAGGTCCTGGAGAACGGCGAAGACGGCAACTCCGGGTCTCGCTGGAATAAGTCAAATCCGAGCGACACGATCGCTGTTGTGGACGATCCCACGCAGCCACCCTACGGGGCCGGATTCGTGGTGGATTTCCATGCCACTACGGCGAATGATTCCTTCACCTATACCGGGGCTGGCCTGCCAGACGCGACCGATGGCCAGCTTGAGTTTCAGCACAAGGAGGCTTCAACCGTCACCTTTATCTTCGATATTGGCGTGATCACGCGCGGCGGCAATGTCACGGATGTTCAAGTTACAAGCGGCGCGCCCACGCCCGCCGCTTATAGCGCGGCCACGAAGATCATCACCATCGCGGTAGGGCCGGGCGGGAACTTCTATCGAACCGAGCTCTTAAATCTCCAATCTCTGATTTCAGATCGGAGCAGCGACGAGCTAACCAGTATTACGGGCTTCAAGGTGACGCTTACGGCGCCTGGCAACCTCCATTTCGACAACTTCAGTGTGGGCGGCTTGCAGCCCGCGAACTCGCTGGCGTTCAGCTATGACGTCTACAACGGCCAGATCGATCAGGCGTACATCCGGGCGGGCGCGATGGCGTGGGTGTGTTACTCCTACGCTGTCTATATGGTGCTCTCGCTTGATTACACCCCAGCGCTCTATTTGCAGCGGATGATCGACTTCATTTTGACCCTGCAATCAACCGCCAGTGATCTCACCCACAGCTTGTTTTACCTGGGCTTGGGTGAATACGTGGATCCAGGCTATCAGTTTGTGCCGGGGCTGCTGAAGAGCGTTTCAACCGAGCATCAAGTGGACATCTACTTCGCGTTCTTGCGCTGCGCGGGAGTGCTCTCGACAGCCGCGATTCAGCTTCTAAAGACGGGCAACATCACAAACGCGCAGTCGCAGTCGCTTCAGGCGACGGCCACGCAGATCCAAGTGGTGGCGGAAACCGTCGCCAGCCAGCTTCTAGCAAACCTTTACATCGTGCCCGCAGGCGGGGTTCCCGGCCACTTCGCCCAGGGAGCATCGAACGCAGGTTTGGATACGTCGGAAGCGCTCGATGCCAGCGGTATATGGGCGGCAATTCTGGCTTACACCGTGGGCGCTACCACGCAGGCCGAGCAGTGCATTGAATTTGTATTTCAGAATTTTTACGTACAAAACCAGCAGGTTCTCAAATCTGCAATTTCGAATTCCTACAATCAAGCCTACCAGCAGATCACGCCTTTCAACGGCTTGATGCCCTATCAAAACTCTCCGGGCGGCTACTCGGGCGTGCCTGAGTCGGTCTGGCAGGAGGGAACATGGGGGCTGATCTTAGCGTTGCTCCTGATGTATGAAGACGCCGCTTTGACGAGCTACTTTCAGAGCCAGTCTACGTCGTTAGATCAGCTTCTGACGATGCTCATCTCGAGCCAGCGCACAATCCGCGCGACGACGGCCGATGGGAGTCTATTGGGCTATTCCCTGTCTGCGAGAAGTTTGCCATATGAGTTCGAAGTGTGGCCAATGTTTGCCGCTACCGCCTGGATGTGGCTCACATCCACGAATCCCGGCCTGTTGCTCACTATCTCAACCAGCGCACAAGTGCTGCCCTACCTCACGATTCCGCAAGGCATGAGCCAAACGGTGAACGAGCTGGACGGGCAATCGTCAGTAGGCTCGGCCACGCTCAAATGCATTGATCCGAGCGGCACGCTGAAGGGATTGACCGCTCAGGACGCGCTGATCGGCAAGCTCGCGCAGATTAAAATGGGCTTTCCGGGGCAGAGCCTGGGAGACTTTACCACACTGCACACGGCACAAATCAACCAAACCGGCTGGACAGCAGATGGCCAGGTCACGTTCACCCTGAGTGACGTGCAGCGTTTCCTACTGGGCCAGCAGATATGGCTGCGCGGCGGCCCGCTCGAATGGGCCCCCGGCCAGGCAAAGGCGGCGCAGCCCATCGGCCCGAGCGTGGGGGCGAATGCCTTCCCGTCGAGTGACAAGAATCCCCGCTATTTGCAGGGAAATCCCATTGATCTGCTGCTGGCCGCGCTGCAAAACGAGTTGGGGGTTGGGCAAGACCCATCTTTGCGCGGCTCGGATTACGTGCTCGAGCGCGCCATTTCGGTATACACCAGCCAGCAGAGCTACGATCCGCTGGGACCTGCCCGTGGCTGGGTGATTTTCACGCCGGGTGATGACGCGACGCTGATTAATCCCAACACTTATATCGATGTGCCGGGCTTTCTCGCTCTGCGCGATACGGAGTTTTCCGGAGACTGGTTTGAGTTCCAGATCACGCGGCCAATCGACGGCAAGCAGTTTATCGAAGACCAGATTCTGAAGGTCCTGGGGCTTTACATGATCGTGCGCCCGGATGGTCGCCTTTCGCTCAAATCTATGAAATCGCCGTCGATTCAGACGCCCGTGATGGCGCTGAATCAGAAGAACGTCGTCGGGATCCCGGAAACCACGCGGCAGCGGATCGTGAACGTGGTCACGGTGAAACTGAACGTGGAAAAGTCCGGAGTCACCACGGCGGCGCGCGCATACGATTTTCAGGTGGCTTTCGAGCAGCAGGAGTCTCTTATCCGCCATAACCAGATATTCCATCAGCAGATTGAGGCGACGGGCCTGGTGCTGCCTTACGGAGGCTACATGCGGGCGCAGATGATCGCCGACCGCATCTTCCGGCGTCATGCCTTCGCTCCGCCTGTTTACAAGGTGAAAGCGTTCCTGTCCGCGATCACGGTGGAGCTAGGCGACTACGTCTGGCTGAATCATCCGCTGGTGGCCGATTTCCATACGGGCCGGTTGGGCTTGGTAAACGTGGTCTGCGAAGTGACCGGCAAGCGGCCGAATTATGCGCAAGGAAATGTAGAGTTTGACTTGCTCGATACGCGCTTTATCAATCTGACGACGCCCTATTCCATTGCGCCGTCAGCGTCTAATGTGCCAAGTTGGGCCGGCGCGAGCGCCGCTCAGAAGGCGCAGTATATGTTTATTTCGAGCGCCGCCAACGGCGCCACTTACGCCGATGGCACGGCGGGAAACACGATCTTTTAGTGGCACAGGCAAGAGACGAGAGACATATTGGTATTTCTCGCTCGTCTCTTGCCTCTTGTCTCTTTTGAGGGAACAGCACAATGTCGCAACTCACTTTTTCCGCCATTCCTGGCTTTTTTGACATTGCCGATTCTGCCATCGCGGGCAATCAGCCGCTCACCGACGACTCGCTGCAAAAGCTCTCGCACAATGCAAAATTTGCCGCCGTGCGCTGCGAGATCGTCTTTATGGGTTTCTATACCAGCGGCAACACGGTGCCGACGCCCGCAAGCCCAGTGGATGGCTATGTTTACTCGCGCGGCGAGTGCATGTTCATCCCGATCTTTGTCTCGAGCCGCGAGCCCGCGGCGGGGTTTATTCCTGGCCAAGCTGGCTTCCCGACGCTGGCAAACACGGACTTAGGGACCGGCAACCTGGTGATCGTGCCCTACATTCTCGACATTAATGACGCTACGGGAGTGCTCACCTGCGAGGTCTATTTTGCCACCAACGGCCCGCAGAATCAGGGCACGGTGAAAGTTTACGCCATCTGCCAGCGCAGCTCATTGAGTCAGAACAACTAGCCGTCAGCCTTTAGCAAGCATCGACTGGCTGAAAGTGTTTGCTGATGGCTGAAAACTGAGGGCTCCTTTATGGCTGTAACCAGAACAATTCTTCCCCGCAAGGGGTTGATCCAATCGCAGCACGGCCTCACTGGATACGAGGCCGATCAGGACGTCAACGCGCTGCTGCTCGATGGCAACGTCGCCTTCATCAGCGACCTGATGTTCAACGACCTGGGCATCAATGGCGTGGCCACCGGTTTCACGCTTTCAGCCTCGCCGACGCTGACGCCGGGTCTACCCCCCGGCGCGCTCTACGCACAAGGCCGGCGCTACGCGCCCGCGCCTGCGCCCGCAATTTCAGCAGCCCCGGCCAGCGCCACGAGCTATCTTTTCTATAATTCAACCTCTGGCTTCTATTGGCAGGCTTCTCCGATCGGCGCGACGGCTGGCGACGCGATGATCGGTCAGGTGGTCACCAACTCGATCGCTGTCACAGCCGTGACGCAAGCCACAAGGATCATGGGTCAGATTCCGCTCGCGCCTACCGCGCCTGGGAACTTCACTGTGCAGCATTTCCTTGGCCGCAAGCCAGTGGGGCTATCCATTTTACTGACCTCCACAATAATCATTTCCTTGCAGGCTCCAACCATGTACGATGCCTCAAATCTGTATCTCACCGCCTCCGCTGCGGGCACTGCAGCGGTCACAGTCTGGTAAAACTCCATCCTTCCGTTGACCGCAGACTGTCCCGAACGTTGAGCAGATTGCTGAAACACCTCATGTAAAAGGTGTAGCGGTGATTTTACATCGCCACGAGCCAAACCTTCTCAACGCGCCCGTGGCGGCACGAAGCCGCCGCTACACATTTTTCAACAATCTGTTAGTGTTTTCGTGAGAACGAAGGCGTCCGAGCGGTCTGACGGCTACTGAGGGTTTTTGCTGCCGCGGTGCGAAGCGCGTCCGGGATGTTCTTATTGACCGAAAGGCTCTTCATATCACGGTCATTCAGCCGGTTGACTACGGAAAGAGTGGTATCAAGCGGGGCGCGAGGATTGTTCACGAGTGCTCGGAGTACAGAATAGCTCTTCAGAAAGGAGTGGTTGCCGGCAATCAGCCTCAGGATCTCCCCCGCCACGTTCTTCATCGAGGCGTAAGCTTCAATTTCCGCTTCTGTCAGCTTGGGAGATTGCAACGCCGCGCGCGCCACCATCTTGTTTGCGTCGCGGACCAGAATGAGCCGCTCTTCCTGGCTTCCCATAAGAGCGCACTTGATCTTTTGCGCCGCAGTCATGCGGCCGAGTTTTTGCAAGATTGTTTCGCCCCCCGCGTTCAGGGGGTCAGGCTTGGCAGGTTCCTCCCTGGAAGATGGAGTTGCTCCGGTGCGAACAGCAACTTGAGCGGCGCTATTCTCTACGCGATCCGTCGCTGCAATTCGCGCCAGGATGAGATCCTGAACCTCTGTATTCAGCGCGGGATTCTGCAACAACACATCGAGCAAATCCGGCCGCCCGTCGACCAGACAGTAAGCGGCGAATTCGAGAACGAATGGCGGGGTTTCGGCATCGGCTAGGGTCCGGCACACGTCAACTGAATTCCAGCTTTTCAGGGTTTGAATGGCTTGGTTGCGGATTTCCTGATCCGGGTCTTCCGTGAGGATGATTAGGATTTCGATTTTCTCAGGCAGGGTTGCTGACAACTCACCCCGTGCACCTTTACGGCGGATGACAGGTGGCGCCACACCCGATCGCAGCGCTTCCGCTATTGTCTTCACCTTCGGCGGGTCGTCATGGGTTGGAGTCTTTAATATCATCGCGAGTGAGGTGGGCCATCTTGACCTCGCCATACCGGCCCAATGGTTTCAGCGTAACCC
>JBOGJX010000300.1:0-21165 GCA_050745285.1 Terriglobia bacterium | reverse complement strand
GGAGGCGAGCAGGGCGCGTTCGTCCAGCAAACGATTGTGTTGGGAGGCAAGCTCGGCCTGCGAAAGCGCGTCTTTCAGGAGCAGCAACGCGAGGACGAAACCGGCGTCACCGAGCAGCGTTATCGCTTGCGGAGCGACGTGGACCAAAGGTTCCATTCTGCTCTGGCTTCCCAGGCGATCGTCAATCTGCGGGAAAACCTCCTGAAAATCGCGTTGGATGCGATGCAGACGGCACACCAACTTGCCAACGTCGGCCAAGCGGACGCACCCGATGTTTTGCAGGCGGAGGTCGAGGCGGACCAAGCAAAAGTAGACTACGTGACCGCGCAGATGAACTATATCCAGGCTTTCGATACCCTGGCCGCCACAGCCGGGAAGCCCGATGTGCCGGTCTCCCCGCTTGAGGGAAATCTCAGCGATTGGCCCGAGCTGAATCCGCAACAAATCATCGAAACTATCCTTCGCGACAGCCCTGCGGTGAAACGGGTGCAGGAAGCCGTGGCACGAGCCGAAGCGCAGGTTCGAAGCTCGCGGGGTGAGGCCATTCCCAATCTTCAGTTGCGAGCAGGTATCCAGCAGGATAATGAGGCGCTGAATGAAGCCTCAATGAAGCGGACTCCGGTGGGGGTGACCAGCTTTGCCTCAGTAGGCATCAACATCCCGGTCTTCAATCGCAATCAGGGGAATGTAGCCGCTGTCACAACCGATCTCGAAAGAGCGCGGGAGGAGGTCACTCGCATGCAGTTGTCGCTCCGGCGCAGTGCGGAGCCGCTGCTCCGCAGTTATTTGGCCGAAGAGGTGCAAGCCAATCAATACAAGAGCGAGATGATTCCCAAAGCCGCGCGCGCGTATCAGCTTTATCTCAATAAATATCGCCAAATGGGCGCTGCCTATCCCGAGGTGCTTATTTCGCAGAGGACATGGTTTCAATTGGAGGTCAGCTACGTCCAGACGCTCGACCGTTTGTGGAGTAACGCCATTGCATTGCAGAATTTCACGCTGACCAACGGCCTCGAAGCACCCATGGCATCTGGTAGTTCTTCAACAACCATCAATCTTCCGAATGGCGGAGTCGGCTCCGGAGGGGAGTAAGAGAGTAGCGAATTTCTGGCCCAGCAGCGAACAAGAAAGACCGCCGCATGGCATTTTCCACGACGCGTCATAGTCATCGCAGCGCTACCGCGCCGGGGTTTGGGCTGGCGCTCCACTCGACGGAAGATTATGCAGAAACGGGCCGATGGCATTGGACATTTGGTAGTTCTCCCGCCGGTCCGCTTGAATGTTCCAAAACATCACACCGTTGAAATCCGGATAACCGGCGGCCCGCTGAAGTTTATATTCGCCTCCAGAGTAGGGCTTCCCTTGGATGAGACATCGTAAGGCGTTTTCGATTGTTGGGACCAAGGATCGCCCAACCAGAAATCCTATGGCCACCTTCTCAGGCGGCAGAGGTGGAAAAAAGGACTTCGGGTCTCGTCCCACACGGAAGCCGTGGAGCAGCATCTCGGTCATTGAGACATAATAATCGGCCGTTTCGGGCATGTAATAGTTCCCATCCAGCCCTTCGAGCGGCGGTGTGTTGTAATTTTGCACATCGACGAAAGAAAGGATATCTTTGGTTCCGTACATGACTGGGAGGAAGGAGCCGAACTGGCCGCCGTATACCTCCATGCCCGCGGGCGTCTGGGGGCCCTCTGGAACCTCGGCGATCATGAACTTCGGCCCAAAGTGCCGCCGAAGCTGCCGCATGGCGGCGATCAGGTTCACAATCGAAGGTGTGGTTGGCTTGCGGAAGTCCGTGTCTCCGGGATCAAGCATCAGTGAAGGAGTTTCGAGGTCGAGATCGACGCCGTTAAAACCATACTCTTGCACGATGGTTGAAACGGAGCTGATGAAGTTACGAACATCTTCCGCCGTATTCAACGTCACGACCTGGCCGCCCCCCCCAAGCGAGATCAGGACTTTTTTGCCTTTGCCTTGCAGGTAGGCGATATCGGATTTGAACTGATCTTCCGTATAGCCGGCGGGCGTCCGAAAACGCAAGAGGCTCTTTGAGCCTTTTACCGGCGAGGCGAACGCAACGATGACAACGCCCCACTGCGGGGAGACATCTCGAAGAGGAAAAGTCTTGGCGGACGAATATCCTGCCCAATATCCGATCAACTCATGTCCGTTCGGAGAGTGCGTCTCCGCAACCGGTGATGCGGCCGGAGGGGTTGAACCTGAGCGCGATCGGTGAATGCTCGAACAGGGTTGGGCAGCGGCGGTCAGCGCATGTACGTCGGGGAAGCTGTATGCGCCTTGGAATGTCCCAGGATCGGTGCTCTCGGCGAACCAAGGGAGCAATGCGACGTTCTCAAGATGGTATACAACGCCATGCACGGTCACTCGAGTTGCATTCGATATGGTTGCGCCATCCGTGGGCTCGGCAAAACGATAAAAGCTGCCTTCGCCTCTGCCCCCGCACCCGGCGTTCTCCGGTGGCTTCAGCCAGGCCGGGAACGTATTGGTTCGATAGCCCTGCAGAGGGTCGTTCATCCACTCTGCAATCTGCTCGGTGAGTGCTTGAATGTCGGAATAGCGCGGCACAACGCCTGGATCCAGATACGCGCCGAGAATAAATGCTTGCGCGGATTTCGACGCAGAGTCAAGTTGAACGCCGTGCGCACCCCACGAACAACAAACGGTAGCGTCACCGAGCGGATAGAACATCACATCTTTAGTGAGAGCGATAACGAGTTCATTTGGCCTGATGCCCGTCTTTGACAGGCCTTTGAACAGTTCCTTCTGGACGAACTCAAGATCGACCACCGCCAGAGAATGTCCTGTTCGTTTGGAGGTCAACACGTACCCATCGCCCACGGGAATGTCGATCTGTAGGACGGGTGTTACGCGGGGTTGACTGAGCAGAGTGTGCCAGGCGCTTGAGCCGGTTTTTGAGCCGGCCTCCTGGTAAAATTCCGCGCGCTGCACGGCATCCGCGTATTGGGTATCGCCTGTCGCGAATGCGAACTTCTGGAAGATCGGCGAGTCGACGACCTTCGATATATCGGGGACCGCGTTGATTACCAGCTTGCTTCCAGATTTGTCCGTATACCCGTCGAAAGCGAGAGAGACCGGGACGAGGACCGTAGGTATTATTGTTGTCCCACCCAGCTCTGGTTTGCCGCCAGCCACGGTGTATCGGTACTGTTTGGCCGCCGCAGTGAATAACCCTGTGAAGGTAGGCACGGAGGCCGCGGAGCGCGAGGGCGCGCTCTGTGCGATCCCTGAACTGCAAGCTAGGGAAAGGCCAAGCAGCATGTAAATAGGTCTAAGATTGGAATGCCCGTTCTGAAGGTTTTTGAGGATCATAACAGCAATACATTGCCCTATGAATCGAAACTAATACTTCGTTTTCAAATCTCGACCGACCGCTAATATACATTTGACCCGCCTCTGAATGCAATCGGGTCCTGAAATGCCCCCCACGCTCAAAGCGCCCCCCGGCCCGCTCGAAGCCTGTGCGCCTTGAGATGCTTTTCCACACATCCCATTCCGCTTGCAATTACACAATCATATGTGTAGAATGGCGGCCATGGGGTGAACCATGCCAACCAATCTCGCCATCGATGATCGCCTTATCGAGGAAGCCCAAAAATTGGGTCATCACCGCACCAAAAAGGAAACCGTGACCGCTGCGCTCGATGAATATATCCAGCGCCGGAAGCAGCAAGGCATTCTCTCCCTATTTGGAACGATTGAGTACGATCAGGCGTACGATTACAAGCGCGAGCGCCGCTGGAAACGGACGTGAATACTCTCGTTGACACCTCGGTATGGTCACTTGCGCTGCGCCGTAAGCCCCAGGACTTAAATACCGTCGAGCACTGCGTTATCGGTGAGTTGACGGAGCTGATCAAAGAGGGCCGCGGCCGTATGATCGGTCTGGTGCGGCAGGAAATCTTATCCGGGATCAAAAGTGCCGCTCAGTATGAAGAACTTCGCCTTACGTTGCGAGCCTTCCCCGAGGAACCGATCGGCACGTCGGACTATGAAGCAGCCGCAAAGGCGAGCAATGAATGCAGGTCAAAAGGAATCGTGGTCTCTATCGTCGATATCCTAATTTGCCAAGTCGCCCTTGCTCGTCACTGGTCCATATTCACCACAGACGCGGATTTCAAGAATTATGTGCGGGTCCTGCCCATCAAGCTTCACGCACCCCGCCGATGAGGGTATCCAAAGCTGGACAAAATGGCATTGAGTAAGCTGCGAAGCTGCTACGGAAGGGTGCGCTGTCACGCCGTCTCCATCATCTTGGAAGGCCGCACGCGCGATCCATAGAACGAGTAATGCGTGATGAATGCGTAGCAGACGAGAGGCACGATCATGGCCGCGGCCATGCTGTGGCGCCACTCGTAGACCAGCGCCATAACGGGTGTGGCGACCGCGCCGCCGACAATCCCCATGACGATCATGGAGCCACCCATTTTGGTATTCGCCCCCAGCCCCTTGATGGCCAGCACAAAAATGGTCGGGTACATGAGGGACATAAAGAAGCTGGTGAGCAGCACCGCCCAAACGCCCACCCAGCCCGGAAGCAGCACACCTACGGCTACCAGCGCCACGTTGATCAGTCCAAATATCCCCATCAGCACGTTCGGCCGGATAAACTTCATAAAATACGTCGCGGTAAATCTCCCCACGCCGAAAGCCACCAGTGTCCCAGTCAGAAAATAACCGGCCATCTTTTCCGGCTGGTGGGTATAGTCCTGAATGTATTGAATGAAGTAGCTCCAGGTCCCCACCTGCGCGCCCACGTAAAAGAATTGGGCCAGGACTCCCAGTACAAAGTGAGGAATGTGGAATAAGTCTCTGACCTTGCCGTGCTGTGGATTCTCCTCGTATTCCTTTTCTTCCGGCGCCTTGGGGAACTTAGTCTTAATCATCAGCAGCGCGCAGATGAAGACAACGATAGCGATCACGATATACGGCGTCACAATCCTCATCGTTTCCATCTTCTGATAGGCGGTATACCGCCCGGCGGCTTTCAACCCGCTCACCTGCCCTGGCGTAAGCTCGATGCCCGAGAATATGAAAACCGTTCCGATTACGACGCCCGTAACTGATCCCAGGGGGTTGAAGGCCTGGGAGAAATTGAGCCGCCGCTCGGCGGTTCTCGGATCGCCCAGCGTGGCGATGAACGGATTGGCGCCGGTTTCGAGAAACGCCAGGCCGCTGGCAATGACGAACAAGGCAAACAGGAAGAAGCTGTATTGCCTGACGATGGCGGCCGGCCAGAACAAGAAAGCGCCGGCGCTGAATAGGAAGAGCCCCGTGACCAAGCCCGTCTTGTAGCCGTACTTTCTCATCAAAAGCGCGGCGGGCATGGAAAGCAGGAAATATCCCATGTAAAAGGCAGATTGAACCAGCCCAGCCTTGAAACGGGTGAGGGCGAACGAATCCATGAACTGCTTGATCAGAATGTCGTTCAGGTTGTTCGGAAGGGCCCAAAGAAAGAACAGCGCCGTCACCAGGACAAAGAGCCAGGTATTCCCCGGCGCAAACAGACGGGGTGGATGCTCTGAACTGGTGTTTTTTTCTACTGCAGGCATAAGTGAGAAGCTCCGAATGTCTAGGGGCAGCCGCTCGCGCGGCATAGCCTGACAGTTATAACACGGAGTTGGGCAGCGAAGAATCCCAGGGGTTCGGAATCCGGTTTTCGGGGTTCGAGATTCCGAGTCCCGAACCACAAATCCCGAATCTCGAATCCCGAGTCCCGAATTTGGCACGGCCCTTTTTTCCTAGTGGCGCGGTCATCTTGCTCCAAGCGAGTGCCTACTCGTGCACCGGAATCACCCGCGGGATGCGGTCTTCAACCGTGGGCAGGGGCGGAAACGGAGCGTGCGGCTCGGTCTGGTACCAGTAGGCCACGGAGTAGAAATTGTCCGAGCGGTCGTCCGCCGTGCCGTGTTCGATAGTGGCCTTGAACGATTTGGTAAAGGTAATCGGCGAGGCCAGCATGAACCGGTACATGGACCAGCGCGAACCCTGAAGCTCCTTGCCCACCACCGGAGCGCCAAAGAGAGCGTAGGAAAATGGTTTGCCGCCGAAGTCCCAGGCCCCGAGAAAGAAATCCTCCGAGCCGGTGCCCTGCACAGACGGGAGCTTTGCGCCGTCCACGAAGAACATGTCATCACCTTCGCCCCACCAGCCATCCTGATTCTCAATCACGGACATGGTAACGCCCACAAATTGGCCGCGTCCTCGCGCCTCCATCCAAACGTAATTATTCTTGCCATCCAGGTTGATCGTTGCACTGGGATCGCCATGATTCGGGATTGCCTGGCGATACTGCGCGTGGAAGTAAAGCGTGCCCTCGGGCAGCGGGGCGGCGTATTGGCGATAGTCGATGTTGTAATAAAAGCTGTTCACTGGGTCTTTGCCCTGGTTCGTGACCGTGATGAGAGCATGCTTCCTGAAAGGCATGGGGAAGAAACAGTTCAGGGCGTTGTCCGGCGCCACCATGAGCGGCGTGGATTGGTAGTTGACGTATTCCCCGAGTCCAAGCCCGAAGAAATCCCCCACCGGCGCTTCTACGCTTGGCGTCTTCTCGCCGTCCCAAACCATGCGAAGAACCAATTTCTTCAGGTGAAAACGCTCTCGGTCGGCGATCGTCATCCACACGTGCGTCACCTCGCCCGGCCCGCTGGCATCAAGAAGCACGAGCGTTTTGCCGGGAGCGAGATGGCGGAAATCCGCGTTGGCGCCCGTGCGGTCATAGCTGGAGGACCGCTTGGCAATATAATCGTGCGGCTGCGTGAGGCTGGAAAGCGCTCCTTGCCACGTTTGACCCGAAAGCGGCAAGGCGATTGCGAAACCCATTATTACGAGAATGAGTCTTCTTTTCATGGTGTCCTCGTCTCTGAGCGTGGAATGAATATCCAATTACTCGTCACCTGCCACTTGTCACTCGCCACTGTTTTTAAGAATCACGTTTCCCAGGTAGCCCTGGTTCTGGCCTTGCGCGTCGCGCACAAAGACGCTCACGCGGTAGGTATTGGCGGGCAAATCCACCGTCTTACCCAGCCGTACCACGTGGCGGGGATCCACCGCCTCCAGCGTCTGCTCGCCGGTGATTTCGCCCATCGAACTGTAGAAATTGGCCACCAGATCTCCCGGAACAAACACGCCGAAGACGCCTCCCAGCGTAATCTGTGATCCCCGCACCACGGCGGAGAGCGGACGGCTGACGGCGCCGCCCCAAACCGCGTTCACGATGGGGTTTGTCACACTGGTGGGAGACCAATGGACGGTGAATTCGTACTGCTCGCCGGGGTCGAGTGTGGCAAACGGGCTTAGCACCTCCGCCTCCAGAAAATATGGCGTCTTCACAGGATCATCGGGAAGCACTTGGAAAAAAGGTCCGCGCGAGATGGTCCCGGCGCCGTCGTTCCACGATTCGACGGAAGCGTTGTCCGGGTATTCCAATCCCGCAAAGTGTTTGAAGGTCTCAATGTAGCCGAGGTTCTTTTGCCCGTTCACCACGGCGTACCAACCGGCGTTTGAATCCAACGCTACCTTCCCCACGCGGTAAAGATAGTGAACGCGCATGATGCGTCCATCATCCACCAACTGATAGCTGGGGTGGAGAGCGTCTCCGTAGGCAATGTAATAGCCCTTTGGAAACATGCTGTGGGGATTAACCGGGATGTACATGTAGAGGGCGGGATTGGGTTTCGATGGGTCGTTCGCGTCTGCCGCGTCATTCTGCAGCACATGCCAGATGCCCCAGCGGATCCGGCGCGGGCTGATGTTCTTCATCACCTGATCCACGGTAACTCGTGTGGTGCCGGCGTAAACGTGGTAGGTGCGCTCGAACTGAACCCCCGTGCGCGCGTCCTTCGGGCTGGTTACGCGGACTGCAACTTCGGCCGGTGTATCCTTCACGATCGAGAAAGCGAAAGAGCTTCCATCTAGAATGTAGTACGGAATACTCGGCCACTCGGCATCGCTATCCCAGCCTTCCGGCGCGGGCCATACCTTGTCGCCACCATAGTTAGCCCAGCCGGATTTCACATCATCCTGGTCGGGCGGGAGCACTTTGCCCGCCAGGCTCTTGTTCACGAAGAAGAGCCCCTGCCCCCCCAATTCAAGCTGAATGGCCCTGCCGCCAATTTCCGGCGCAACGTACAAACTGATCAACCCGTTGGTCAGCCGGGTGACGTCCCAACCGTTATACTTTGCCTTTTCGATCCGGGCCGCATAAGGATTTGCAGGGCTTCCCATCATGATCGTCTCCGAAAGAGGATTCAAGGCGTTATGATACGGCCCGATAGTGTTGAGTCGGCCCGGCGCCAGCAGCGACGCCAAAGTGAATGTCCCGATCGCAAGTAGAACAGCTAGACTACATCGTTTTGTCATGAACTTTCCTCCGGAAGAGTAGCAGCCGTTTATGTGCACGCAAAACCCTCACCCACCGCTTTGCGGTCCCCCTCTCCCTGAGGGAGATGGCAAGAGGTTATGGGCGCTATAGACGTTAGACTGAGAGCTTGCGTCCACTGCGGTTCCTTCTAAGCCCGCCCTGGCGGGCGATATATTCTGGCCCACGGCGCAAGCCGTGGGAGCAAAGAAGCTGCTCGATTCATAAGCCCCGGCATGGCCGACATCCATTTCGACTTATGCCGCTCCTCGCGGAACAAAGGGAACGCGCCATTAATCAGTTATGCCTCTCTTCTGCAGGCCCAAACTTCATGAGTGCAGAAGGAGGAACAGTCATTAAGGACTATAGCGGAAGATCCCCACAAAGATGAACCGTGATGCCCAGCGCCGCCAACATCGCCGCCTTCACGGCCAAGGCACGATTGGCCGATTCCATCGTAGGCGCGTAAGCAATATTGACGTGATTGGCGCGGTGGCGAGCCATCAATTGATCCCGGCTGACCCCATGGAATACCGCATTGACGATCGGCCACTGATAAGTTGTCCCGCGTCAACGGCTTTCTACTTCATCCTTTGGCAGTTCTACGACCGTACCGCGTCCAATATCGGCATGGAGGGTGTTTCCCTCAACAAAAACGCGGCTCCAGACAATCTCTCCAGGCTTGCCGACGCCTTTCAGTGTCCCGCCACCCAGCGAAAAATACACGGCTGGCTGACGTTCGCTCACCGCCCCCGAGTAACCGTCCACTAAATGATTGGCCGGGGCTGCACCCGAAATTTGTAATAGCCACACGAACTTTTCCCCATCCGCAAAATGGAAGTCTTTCCCCCATCGAATATCATGCAAGGTCGTCGATAGGTCCAGTCCAAGAGCAGTCCACGTGCTATTTGTGATCAGCGCATCCATGCCAGCACCCTCGTCTGCTTCATTGAAGATCGGCAGCGGAGCACCGGCATATAGCTCGGTCTTTCCATCATCGGTAAAGACCGGAGGGCGATCCAGGTTATTTAGCAGCCCTTCAGCTAAATCAGAGGCAGGAACCATGTCCTTCAAGCCCTGCTGGTATTGATGCCAATTGCGTCGCAACCAAATTCGTGGGCTATACGCAGCGTGGCAATGTACATTTTGCACTGTTCCAGAAGCTGTTCGTCAGTGAGTTCGCTTTCCGGCCTTGTGCCTGTCACGAACTTCATACCCCGCTCTTTAAGCCAGTCGCGGACCTTTTGTGCCTCAGAGATTGGAACCGTGCGCATCTTCGTAACTAAGGCCGACTGACTTAACCTTTCCTTGAAAACCCCGAAAGGATTAAGCAATTCATCGTCGATGATGGCATTATACATGCCCATACAACCTTCATCAAAGACTCCAAGGATCGCCTTCCGCCCCTTAAGTTCTGCCGCAAGCCTCTCGCCTAGCTCACGATCTTTCGCCTGCAGCTTCCCTTGATTGAACGCATGAACATGGTTCAGGTTATGTGTGACGTGCCCGGTTTGAAGCCAATTGTTCCACCTTTCTCCCTTTGAAGGACAGCTCGTTTCCGCCAAAGCGTAGTGGTATATGTTGATGTAGAGGCGGCTTTACGCCCCCATTTGGCGAGATAAACTCGCTCGAGCGGTAGCCACGGCACGGTGCTTATACCGTGGGACTTTATCCGAGGTAGGTGAGAACCCGCGGCACGCAAATCGTGCCGTGGCTACACCATTTTCATGGCTTGGCGGGTGTCGCCAAAGACATGAGCGTCCCCCCTGAAGCAGTTTAGTGGGTGGACTCCACATGCTGCGGTCATGCCGCATTGTTCGCCAACGCAGGCGCGGCCGTCGAGTCTCGCACGCGTAGTTCGGCCTTGAGCACCACCACTTTCTCTTCTTTGTCGTTGTTCTCTTCCTTAAAGAACTCTATTTTGCGCAGTAACATTTGCATTGCCTTTTCGCCCATTTCCACACTTGGCTGAGCGATGGTAGTCAGCCGGGGGCTGAAATTAGCTGCCCAAGGAAAGTCGTCAAATCCCAGTACACTAACTTGGCCGGGACAAGTCACACGCATCTCGGCCAGGGCGCGCATCAAGCCGAGCGTCATTTGGTTGTTGCAGCAGAAGATGCCCGTGGGAGGGATAGCAAGTTGGAGGAGTTCCAACCCGCAGCGGTATCCACTCTCCAACTGAAAATCACCCTGCCGTAAATACTCTTCCCTGAGAGGGAGACCTGCCTGCTGCAATGCTTTGCGAAAACCTTCAAGCCGGTCCAGGCCACTCGACAAGTTGAGCCGGCCCGTAATGATGGCGAGGCCCCGGTGGCCCAAGCCAATCAGATGATGCGTGGCTTCAAATGCTGCTCCGAGGTTGTCCGTCACCACGGCGGAGCCGGTGAAGCTGGGCGGAATGCGGTCGAAGAAAACGACGGGAAAGCGCCGCCGGGTGATCCGGTCCTGGGCGATTTGCGCATCGGTTGGGGCCAGCAATACGCCATCCACCCGGCGGGAGAACAGCGTGTTGAGATTGGCCTGCTCCAGGGATGGGTCCTCATTGGAGTCACAAAGAATCAGCGAGTAACCATGGGCCCGACCTTCGCCCTCAACGCCCCGGATGACCTCAGTGAAGAAGGGGTTCGTGATATCGGGTATGACCATCCCAATGGTTTGCGTTTGCCGGACCTTAAGACTGCGCGCTATTTGGTCCGGGTGATAATCCAATGCTTCCATAGCGCGTAAGACGCGCTGCGTGAGTTCAGGGCTGACCTTGCCCTTTTTGTTTATTACCTTGGATACCGTGCCTAGCGAGACCTCCGCAAGCCGCGCCACGTCGCGAATTGTTTGCAAGACCGGACCTCCGCAGTTCAACAGGCATTCCCAGGGAGCAGGGATCCTGGAACGGATGATTGTATAACAGGGATACCGGATTCTTCCAGAAAAAAATCAGTAAATGAACCGTTGTTATAAGCCGTGCGGATATATATCGAAGTTGTCCTACGCCCTGTCATGAAAAGCGTTTTTCGTCTATCTACATATAAATAATATAGTTATAATTAGCTTGGGATGAGTGAAATCAAGAGGGTTTTCAGGGAAGAACATGCCTTTATAGCATCATAGTATCAACGTTTCAATATTATCTTGACAGGGACATTTTGGCTGTGTTAAAAGAGAGCCTGGATTGGGACTAGTGAGGAAGCTTCGAATCGAATTGCGAAGCCGATAGGCGTTTTGATGCTGGTCTGTATGCGAAATTCTATAGTGTCACAGGCTATGGGTATGGGGAGCCTCACGAGTTGATCTTCAAAAAGGAAGTTTGGCTTTGAATCTATCCCCGATACCATCGGGCAAGCGCGCAGGAATGGCGGCGCATCCTGGATGCGTTTTGCGCGACCTGCGGTTAGCAGCGCTGGGAGGCCAAGTTGGCGCTATTGAACTGAGCCTCTCGGCCTCTCGTTCTCGACAAAAATAAGATAGATAACAGAGGAGGTACGGGCTATGTGCACATCTGATGACGGAAAGGCCGAATTTTTTCACATGATGCTCCTTCTGCTGGGGTTATTCGTACTGGGCACCGGGGCCCCGAAGCTTCATGCGCAAGCCACCTGGGGCACGATTAGCGGCTATGTGAGCGACCCGTCCGGGGCGGTCGTTCCGGGTGCAAACGTAACCGTGGCGGAGGAGAGAACCGGCATCGTGACCAAGGGCGTTACGGATTCCACTGGCTTGTACACCATCACGCACCTCAGTCCCGGCATCTACACGGTAACGGTGGAGGCTCCGGGATTCAAGCGTTTTGCCCAAGAGCACGTTACCCTGGAGGTTGATTCGACAGCACGGATCGATTGCAAACTCGAGTTGGGGACGGTGGCCCAACAGGTTTCTGTAACCGCAGCCCCATTGCTCCTGCAGAGCGAGAAGACCGACGTCTCGAGGAATATCAACGCAAGGACCGTCCAAGCCCTCCCTGTGATGGCGCACAACCTGAGTAAGCTTTTCGACGTGGTGCCCGGCGCTGTGGAGAACTACCTTCAAATTGGAGAAGGTGAAACTCCGAGCGGGGCCACTTCTGTAACGGTGAACGGCATGTGGTTCGGCGCCAACGAGTATATGATCGACGGCATCACGGACACAGCTTGCTGTTTTAGCAATCAGATTGTGTTTGTGCCAAACGAAGACTCGGTCTCCGAGGTGAAGCTGTCCAGCAGCAATTACGATCCCGAGTTCGGGAACACGGCAGGACTGGTCGCGCAGTTCGTCACGAAGTCGGGAACGAACCAGATACACGGCTCGGTGTGGTGGGACAATATGAATAATGCGACGTTTGCGGCCGATCCATTCACTGAAAAAGTTCCCGGCACCGGGCCCCAAGGTAAAGGCACCGGCCCCTCACCGTTTAATCAGAACCAGGGGGCTTTCAGCCTCGGAGGTCCCATCCGCAAGGATAAGATGTTCATATTTGGTGACTATCAATTTTTGCGCAGGGTCGACAGAAGCTCGCTCACCGCTACTGTGCCAGTCCCAGCATGGCGAAACGGAGATTTCAGCGACGTCGCAGCGACGAGTCCTGTTTTTAATCCCCTCACAGGGAATGCCGACGGAACAGGAAGAACCCAGTTTCAAGGCAACATCATCCCCCGCGCCCAACTCAACCCAGTTACTCAGAAGCTTCTCAACCTGCTGCCATTGCCTAACATCGGTCAGAATAGCGCCGACCCCTTTGACTTGAACTATCTGGGCAGCGGGCCGACGACGTTCAGCACGGATCAATTCGATGTCCGCTATGATTGGAACATCTCCAATAACAACAAGCTTTTCGTACGCAACACGTACATGAAGTCGTATCTCAATACCCCGGGAGTGTTTGGGGTAGTGGCCGGCGGTCCGCCGCTCGGCGGCCTTGCGGCTGAGATAGTCCCCACGCATAATGACCAGATTGCGACCGGCTTTACTCACATCTTTAGTCCCGCCTTGGTAGCGACCTTCCGCGGCGGCCTCCTCCGTTGGCATCTCCAGGGCTACCAGGCGGACGCAAACCTCGACACGAATAACCAAGTGGGGCTCCCCGGTTTGAACCTCGGCGGCAAGATCACGGGTGGCCTTGCTGGACTTATTATTGACGGGCCCACGGGCGCGTTTACCGAGGGGCCCGGCTTCACCAATGTGGCGCTTCCACGCCTGGACATTATAAACGTCTGGGAAGGCGCTAACGATTGGACCTGGATGAAAGGGCGGCATCAGCTCCGGTGGGGATTTGATATCCGCCGGAACATGGAGGATTTGTTTACCATCAACGCTCATACGGAAGGCGGTTTCGAGTTCGGTCAACTGACTACCGCGGACCCGAATACGCCCGGGTCCGGGCTCGGAGCAGCATCGTTCCTGCTCGGCCTGCCCGACTCCTTTAATCGTGGCGTTTTTAACTTCATTCCCCATGAAAGGCAATGGAGAGACGCAATTTACGGCCAGGATACCTGGCGGATTAATCGCAAGCTGACCTTCAATTATGGCCTGCGCTGGGATTATTTCGGTCCGGATGAAACCGACCTAAAGGGAGGCCTTTCTAATTTTGACCCCAACACTGGCCAACTCCTCTTGGCCAATCTTGGAGGTGTGTCGTCAACTACCAACGTCGATGGTTATCACAAAGCGTTTTCCCCCCGAGTGGGGCTTGCTTACAAGCTGACGAACGATACCGTGGTTCGGGCTGGCTTTGGGAGGAGCTATTTCGCAACCAACTACTCAAGTACGTTCCAGCAGTTGTCGATTGTTTATCCCATTGCGCCGACTCAGAGTGTCCCCCAGAGCAATATCTATCAGCCGGTTTTTCCTCTCGGCCAAGCCCCCCCACCGCCTCCGCCCTTCGACGCTCCGGCCTCGGGCCATTTGAAGGCTGTGCCTGGTGCGAGCATTTACTATAACCCACCCTATACGCCGACCGAACACGTAGATCAATGGAATCTTACGGTGCAACGCAAGATTGGCAACGACGCGACGGTCTCCGTGGGTTACGTTGGAAGCAAGGGAACCGATTTAGCTTGGGATCCCAACATAAACGCGGCAAACATCGGTCCCGGAAACATTGTGAGTCGGCGTCCTTATTATCAAAAGTACGGTTTAACCCAGGGAATCGGCAGCAGAAACAATGGTGGAAATTCCAATTACAACGCATTGCAGTTCGTTACGGAGAAGCGGTTCAGCCAAGGCTATTCCCTGACATCGTCATTCACCTGGTCCAAGTCACTGGATACTGAGATTGCCGGCTTCGCGTGGGGCGATCAAGGCACTAACCCTTACGATAGGGAGGGATCTTACGGAGTCGGTACAAATCAAGATCGCGCTGTGGTTTGGACGCTGACCCACAATTGGCAGTTGCCTTACGGGCCCGGAATGCGCTTTGGCTCGAGCGCCAGAGGTATAAAGAAGGCCTTGTTGGCTGGCTGGCAATTCAACGGCATAACCACCGTAGCAAGCGGCTTTGCTCTCTCGCCAGAGCTCGGCAATGGGAGTACGCTTAACGCGGATTGGGGCCAAAGGCCGGACCGTATATCGGGAGTTCCAATCTATCCTACCAACAAAACTACTGCTGAATGGTTCAACCCCGCGGCTTTCGAGGCTCCTCAGTTTCCAGGGCAGACTATACAGTGCTGTCGCTGGGGAAACGCCGCGCGGGGCAGTATTCGCGGGCCGGGCTTTTTCGGCACCGACTGGGCCTTATGGAAGGAGTTCACATTTAGAACACCACTTAACGAGCATACCGCTCTCCAATTTCGTTGGGAAAATTATAATGCTTTGAACCATGCGCCGCTAGGCGAGCCTAACATGACCGTTGATAGCGCCTTGGCCGGCCAAATCACGAGTTTGCAAGGCACTTTCCTCAAGGCTAACTCAACGTCGATGCGACGCATGGAATTTACCGTGAAACTGCTATTCTGAGGCGCCGGGGGTCGGTCGTTGTTTGTGCAAACCGCTAAGTGACCGTACACTTCCGGCGAAGGGGAGCGTGGCGGGACCTCCTCGCGCAGCCAGGGAAGCGCCCTCCTCTCGAAGCAATGTGTCCGCGGTAGCGCCATGATGGATATTCGCGTAAAATTAGGCGCTTCTGTTAGGATCTGTGGTGGAAGAAATGGACGCATCGAGCTTTCGCAGCCGGGCCATTTCTTAGGCGGCACTCGTTTGCGAGCACAGCTTTTGGCAGCGTCACTATGGTTAGAAGATCCTTGCAACTCATTTGCTGTACGTTGTGCCTAATAAAATGCGCTGGGCTTGCGGCCCAGATCAAAAACTGGCCCGAAATCGAAGAGCATTACAAAAAAGGTCGAGAGGCGCTCCAAGCCAAACAGTATGCCGCCGCCACACGAGAATTCCGCGACATCCTCCTCATCAATCCCCAGAACGCATCGGCACACGCTAATCTCGGAGTCATTGCATTTGCCGAAATGGATTACGCTCATGCCTCTCAAGAATTTAGAGCAGCCCTCAAGCTGCAACCTTCCCTCTGGAATGCCAAGGCGCTCCTGGGTATGAGTGAATTTCGTCTGGGAAATCGCGCGGCGGCCCAATCGCTTCTTGAGGAGTCCTTTAAACACCTTGAAGACGTCAAGCTGAAATCCGAGGTGGGCGCGGACATCATCACCCTCTGCTATCAATCGAAGGATCTGGACCCATGTGTGGATATTCTGCATGGCCTGCTGCAAATTCGGCCGGTTGCTCCGGGCACGCTCTACACCGCCTACCGTGTTTATTCCGACCTTGCCACACGATCACTTTCCGAGTTGGTTCAGACGGCGCCGGATTCTGCGGAGGTCCGCGAGGTCCTGGCCCAGGCGCTAGCGAGCCACGACGATTTTCCGGGGGCCATCGCTCAATATCGCAAAGCGCTGGAAATGGACCCTCACCTTGCCGGCATTCACTACGAGCTCGGGCTCATGATTCTATCGAATTCCCAGGCGCCAGCGGCGCTCCAAGAGGCGGAGCAGCAGTTCAAGTTGAGCCTCAAAGGGGACCCAACCAACGCAAACAGTGAATATATGCTCGGAGAGATCGAATGGCTGCAATCAAAACCAGAGGAAGCTCTTAAATACTATTTGCGCTCTCTGCAGCTTCAGCCCAATTCAGTTGACGCGCATATAGCTGCCGGGAAAGCTTTAACCATTTTGGGTCAGCCCGCCAAAGCGCTGGCCGAACTGCTCGACGCCGTGCGCCTTGATCCCCGAAACGAAGTCGCCCACTATCGTCTGGCTCAGGCCTACCGTAAGCTTGGCCGTACCAACGATGCCGGCCGCGAAGACGCGATATTCCGCAGGCTGCGTAATTCGCACGAGCCGGTTCGCGCCCTCTATCAGGAGGTGGAGGAGCAGCCCGTTATGCATCAGACCATCAAGGCGCCGCCGCCATGATCTCCAGCTTGCTGCAATTTCGCACCAGAGCTTGGATGCAGGTTTCAGAAAATTGCCAGGGGGCGAGGAGGCGCAAGCGATGACCATGACGCTGCGGCGATTAGGGATTGCTTGGCTTCTGCTGTTTCTTCCGTGGACCTCCCTCAGTCTGGCGGGGCAGCAAACTAGCCAGAGCATGATCAGGCGCTACTCGCAGCAGGCCGAGCAGGCTCTTGCGGAAAAAAATACGGACGCGGCGGCGGCGGCGCTAGAAGCGCTTGCGCGTCTTACGCCAGACGACCCTGGGGTTGACGCAAACCTCGGCACAGTCTACTACATGCAGGGCCGTTACGAGCAGGCCGCGGTAAGATTCGGGAGCGCGCTTAAACTAGATTCGCAGATACCCAATGTCCGGCCGCTGCTGGGGATTTGCTATGCCGAACTTGGACGGCCGCAGGAGGCTATACCAATCCTCGCTTCAGCCTTCCAGCACCCACCCAATATGGGAGTTGGGCGGCTGATCGGAATCGAGTTAATGGGCGCTTACTTATCGCTGGACAAAAACTTCGAGGCGCTGGAAGTCAGCGAGGAATTACTCAAGCGATACCCAAATGATCCGGAAATACTTTACCGCACCGGCCATATGTACGGCGACCGGGCTCTGCAAATCATGCGACGGCTTGTGAAGGTGGCGCCCAAATCTCCGTGGGAACGTATGGCGTTCGCCGAAGCCCTAGAGGGAGAAAAGCGGTATGCTCTGGCGATAATCGAATATCGCAAGGTAATTGCAACCGACGCCAAAATGCCCGATGTTCATTACCGGCTTGGACGGGCACTACTCTTAAATTCAGTCGACAGCAAAGTTGCCCAGGACGAGGCTATGAAGGAGTTCCAGCAGGCGCTTGGGGTGGATCCGCGAAACGCCGGGGCCGCGTATGAACTTGGCGAGATTTACCGCCGGCGCGGCCAGGTTAAGGAAGCAGCGGACTATTTCTCCCGTGCCATCAGGATCAATCCCCGCCGCGGGGAAGCTCAAATTGCTCTGGCTCGCGCTCTGATCTCCCTCCGAAAGCCTGCGGCGGCTCTGCCTCATCTGCGCGTCGCGGTTCAGCTTAATCCCCAGAGCGCAGCCGCTCATTTCTTACTTGCCGAAGTCTATAAATCTCAGGGAAATTCAGTGGATTATAAACGTGAAATGACACTCTACCAGAAGTATCACGGCCAGCCCTTCGCTGAAAAGGATGCAGGTGAGCATTAAACTTACACCGCCCTGTCCATTGTGCAGCAACAAGGCATGTGTTCTTTCCTAATGCTCGCGTAGGTCTGGTCCGCGCGCGCGCCTTGTTTGAGAAAACGTCACTGGATGCGAAAGCGCGGAGCCAGGCGCAGATAGAACTCGAGCCCCTCAACGATCAAAACAGGCGCGGGAGGAAACGACGGACTTAACAGGCCGCTGAAAAACCAGGATCGAGCGGCGCAGCGGCGATTTTAAGTCGCCTCAAATCGAATGATTCCAATGCCGGCGTGGCGGGATAAACCCGCCGCTACGCGCTGCGCCGTCATTCCCGCGAAAGCGGGAATCCAAAAAAAGGGACATCCGATGTCGATTCTCACAGCGGGCACGGCTTCATCTCAACCCAGCCAAATCTGACACTGACAATGAGCGAACACTGCGGAAAAGGCGGGAGACCGCACCAAGGCGGAATAGGAGTTTTGGTGCTGGCCATGTGCTGGGTGCTTGCATGGAGTGTGTGTACTCTCAACCTTACCGCCCAAACCCAGCCATTTTCTTCGAGTGCAGAATATCAGTCGATGCTCGCAGAACTGCATCACAAACCTGTTCGTCCCAGCCGCATGAGCGCGGGCACTCTGCTCGAAAGGCCCTCGCCGCCCGTCAGCGTTGAGGCCACCGAAACCGCCGCCGATTTGCGCCTGGAGACGGCATCTTGGCGACTTGAGATCAGGAAGAACCCTTGGCAACTGGCGCTGACAAACACGCAGACGAGTCTAACATGGCAGTTAAAGGATCGAGGCGGAGCGTCCGCAGGCGTCACTTGGATACGAGACGCTGACGACCACACGAAGGCAGCCACGCTGCGGCTCACCCAGATCCAGCGCGTCGAAAGGCGCGGCAACACTTGGCAAATGCAGGTCAAGATCGGGGGTTCAACCGAAACCGCCACGCTGACCCTTACGGTCATCTCTCCAACTGTTATCCGTCTTTCCATTCGCGCGCCGCAACTTGGAGACAATGCGCGAATAGCGTTCAACTTTGCCGGGGCGGGACCCTTCTTCGGACTCGGCGAAAGGTTTGCCAAAGCCAAACTTGATGGGTTGAACGTCACCCTCCATCCCGAAGATCTTCTGGGCCAGCGGCCAGCGGGCCATAACTGGACCTATATCCCTGTGCCATTCCTCTTCAGTCCTCGCGGCGTGGGGATCTATTTGGACACCGCCACAGTAAGCGCTTTCGATCTGCGGCAGGCCGGACAGCAACGGTTCTCGATCCGGGTGGACCAGCCGTCCGTCGACTGCTATTTTTTCGTGGATCCTGGGCCCAAAGGCATTCTTCGGGACTATACAGCATTGACCGGACGCACGCCCCTCCCTCCGCCCTGGGCGTTCGGAGTTTGGATTTGCTCTTACCAAGGTCCGGGTAAGGTACTGGCCGATGCGCGCCGCCTGAGGCAGGACGGCATTCCCGCCAGCGCCATCTGGGTCTTTGACGTGATGGCCAAAGGTAAAAGCATGGGCTGGCCGCTCTGGTGGACCGGCTATTACCCAAAGCCTCGTGATTTAACCGATCAGCTTCACAAGTTAGGTTTCAAAGTTTTGACATATTGCTATCCGTTTGTACGCCAGATGCTCAATCCTTATATCCTGCCCAATCCCAACTTCCAAGAGGGCCTGAGAAAAGGCCTTTTTGTGCTCAATGCGGCCGGCCAGCCCACCGGTCCAGTCTTCGAGCCTTACATTGATGCCAACATCGACTTCACCAATCCGGCGGCCGTGGATTGGTGGGAGAAGATGATTCGAGAAATTCTTATTGATTATAATTTCGACGGTTGGATGGAAGATTTTGGCGAGTGGGTTCATGATAGCGACCGCTTTGCGGCTGGTGTCACCGGGCGCAAGATGGCGAATCTCAACCCGCTGTTCTATCACAAAATCACTTATGAAATTGCCCGGAAAGCCAAACCGGATGTCGTGGAATTCGTCCGATCCGGTTACGCTGGCTCCCAAGGTTACACTCGCGTGGTGTGGGGAGGCGATCAATTCCCGAATTGGACTTCGGATTACGGACTTCCCTCCGTTGTACCCGCGGGCATCACGGCGGGCTTGTCAGGATTTGCCGTGTGGGGACCTGACATTGATGGCAACGGGTTTTCTAAGGAACTCTGGATTCGCTGGGTGGAATTTGGAGCCCTGACGCCAGTCATGCGTACCCATCTGTGGGACAAGCCGAACGGCGCCGTAAACCTTTGGTACGATCAGCAAACGATCGATACCTTCCGCCGCTACGCTAAGCTGCACATATCGCTCTTTCCGTATTTTTATACGTATGCCCACGAAGCCGCAAAGACGGGCTTGCCGATTATCCGTCACCCGTTATTGGAATGGCCGGATGATCCGAAGACTTACGACGCCAACGAAGCGTACATGCTAGGGGAAAAAATACTGGTCGCGCCGGTGGTGCGGCAAGGGGCTACTACGCGCTCGCTATACCTGCCCAAAGGCTCGTGGGTGGATTACTGGACGGGGCAGATCATCGATGGTGGGCGCCGGGTGACGGTTCCCGCGCCACTTCAGCATATTCCAATCCTGGTGCAAGCAGGCAGCATTATTCCCTTTATTAGCCCCGAAACCGTGACGCTGGCGCAGGACTTGGCCGGTGGCAAATTCACCACGCTAACGAACAACCTGACCTGGCGGATTTTCCCGGCGTCAGGGTCCGTTCGGAGTAGTTTCACGCTCTACGATGGTACCGCAGCCACGGCCCGCCAAGACCCGGCTCGGGTTGAAGTGCGTGTGGAGCATTCTCCTTTCCTTCGCCAGTATCAGGTGGCCCTGCCAGTCGCCCGAGCGCCTCGAAAAGTCGCACTCGACGGCTATGTGCTCGGCAGGCTTGATGATGCAGGTTATCGAGCCCGCAAAACGGGTTGGTGGCTGAATCCGGATGATGGCAGCTTGCACGTGTTGTTCTCGAAGGATAACTTCGAGTTGAACATCACAAGATGAACTTGCGAGGATTAGGACAAGGCACTCGTCGTTTTCCCTGGCGAACACCTTTTCAGCAACACGCTCCGAAAAGCGGTTAGGAGAGCGGAAGGGCACGGTTTTAACCGTGCCGGAAACACCCTCACCCACCACTTCGTGGTCCCCCCTCTCCCAAAGGGAGAG
>JBOGJX010000299.1:0-2669 GCA_050745285.1 Terriglobia bacterium | reverse complement strand
CGGAAATTCCGCGAGGATTGCAGGAGCTCGCGGCCCTCATATCCATGCGGGAAAGTCCGGCCGCGGGTCGCAGAAATAAAAACCTGGCTGTCCTTCAAATTGAGAAACGGAGGCCCCAGAGTTACGTGCTGAGTCCAGTGGAAGAAATGATCCGCGCGCCTCTCATTCGTAACCGTCTCTTTGAAATAGGCCACGGACTCTCCACGCCGGACCGTGATTTCGCGGTTAAAACGCAGGCCCGCCACGGGAAGACGCACAGACATGCGCAGGCCTGATTCGCGCCCATTGCCGCTGGTTTTCTCTTTGCGCCAGCGGGCGTTCGGCGCTTCGCCATGGATCGCCAGTCCCTGCTGTGCCTCTTCCGCCGAAGGAACTCCGAAGTAATCGAGACAGATATTGTGCCCTGCCAAGCCGCAAATAAGCTTACCGGTTGCAGCGGGGCCATATCGCGCCGCGTGCCGCTTTTCATTGTAGCGGTCATGGTCGATAGTCTTCCACGGCGGCGTCCAGAGCGGGTTGAGCGTGGGCAAACCGGTTGATTTCAGAAATTGAAACTCGACCACGTGCCCACCACCCGTTAAACTGACCAGGCGAATGACATCGTTCTCCAAGGCATAGGCTTCCCGGCCTTGCCACGAAGTTTTGGCGCATCCCAGCTTATAGTCTCTCGGCACTTGGCTTCCTCCCGTGTCTCGATCTTATGCTTTCCCGGCGCCAGTCCCCGACTCCTGAAAGCCCATGCCTCCAGCGGGAACGAGTAGGCCTCCATCCACCATCACGGCGGATCCGGTCATGAAGGAAGCGAGATCGCTGGCAAGAAAAGCGATCACCCGCGCCACCTCCTCCGGTTTGCCAGTCCTCCCCAAAGCATGGAGCTTATCGCAGGCTTCCAGCACCTTTTCCGGATGCGGATCGAGGCTCGCGGCCCAGCGAAGCATCGGCGTGTCAATGGCTCCGGGCAAAACGCAATTGGCGCGGATGTTCTGTTTGGCGTAATCCAGCGCAATCGAGCGCGTGAGCCCAAGCAAGCCGTGTTTGCTTACCACGTAATGAGCAGAATTCCGCTGCGCCGTAACGGATTGGACCGAACCGGTGATGACGATGGCTCCGCCGCCGCGCCGGATCATCTCCGGAATCGCGTACTTCGAAACCAGAAAGGCGCTCTTGAGGTTCACGTTCAGCACCTCGTCCCATTCCTCTTCCGTAATCGTGGTGACAGTTCCATAGCGTTGGATTCCAGCATTGTTCACCAAAATATCGATGCCCCCAAACTGGGCAACGATCTTGGGGATCATTTGCTCCACCTCGGCGCTCCGGCTGAGGTCAGCCTGGAAATATGCGGCGGACGACCCTTTTGCTAAAATCTCCTTCACCGTTTGCTCACCCGCGGCCCGGTCACGATCAGCCACGGCGACGGCGGCGTCCCCGGCCGCGAATTCCAGCGCGCAGGCCTGGCCGATGCCTGAACCTCCGCCCGTTATCACTGCAACTTTGCCCTTGAATTGCATGGATCGTCCTCTCTTCCTCATTATGCCGTTGGAGTAACCGTCCGGTGGCACCACAACGGCTGGCCTTTGATCTTCACGTCGAGCACGGAGATGTGATCCCGGCCAAGATTTCCTACGTAAAGCTGGTCGAAGTTGGGGCCGCCGAACGCACAGTTCGTGGGCTGGCAGAGGGCTAAGTTCTCGACATCCTGGCAAAAGAGCTCGACCTGCCGGTTGGGCCTTACCCGGTAAATGCAGTTGGACGCGTAAGTGGTCACATAGAGGTCGCCCGCTGCATCGAACGCCAAGCCATCGGGAACGCGCGCAATCCCTTCGGCGTAAACCTCCGGGATGCCGGCGCGCCCATCGCTGCGAATTTCAATGCGCAGCACCCTGTCCAGGTTGCTTTCTACAACGTACAGGAACTTCTCCGCGACATCCAGCGCAAGGCCGTTGGCAAAATGAAATGGTCCCGCCGAAAACCTCTCGGCCCGGCCATCGCGGGAAATCCTGTGGATCACACCGTTCGCCTGCTTCCACTCGCCCGAATCGCTGAAATACAAATTGCCTTGAGAATCAAAAACGCTGAAATTAGGATTGGTCAGCTTCGCGCCGCCGACAGAATCCACGACGACCTCCACGCCACCACTTGGGGCGACCCTTAAGACGGCGTGTCTCCCGCTGTCGCACACATAAACATTGCCGCTTTGATCGAGCGTGATCCCGAGGCAGAAGCCGCCGGTCCGGGCAATGGTTTTTACGCTCTTCCCATCAGGTGAAATGTGATAGATTTGTCCGGCCTCTCCCCCCGCATAGAGGCTTCCATCGCAGCCTACCGCGACACATTCGGGGTGATCCAAGCCCGTAACAAAGTTGCGAACCTCTGAAGCAGGATAAAACATGCGAACATCCGGCCGGCGTTCCGTTAGCAGGTTGCTGAAAAAACGTGTAGCGGCGGCTTTAGGCCGCCATTGACACGTTGAGAACATTTGACTTGTGGCGATGTAAAATCGCCGCTACCCCATTCACACGAGGTTTTTCAGCAACCTGTTAGAATTACAAGGTTAAGTTCGATAGCGGCGTGTCAGGGCACGGCTTTAGCCGTGCCAAACCAGGATCTAAAAGATCGACGGCTTTAGCCGCTGAGGGCATCAGGGGCTAAAGCCCCAGGGATCAAGGGAA
>JBOGJX010000298.1:0-16747 GCA_050745285.1 Terriglobia bacterium | reverse complement strand
CCGGGGGCTTTAGCCACTGAAGCCCTCAGCGGCTAAAGCCGTCGATCTTTTATGTCCTGGTTTGGCACGGCTAAAGCCGTGCCCTGACACGCCGCTATCGAACTTAACCTTGTAATGCTATATATCGTAAATAACCATGCTTTTCAAGATAAATATTAAATATACATGACTACACAAAACCATCAAAAATTCATCAAGTCCTTTGGATAGAACCATATCACCAAATTGCTGCGGGGAAGATCCGCCCGGCGGTGCTGCACCGAAAGTGCGCAAGAACCGCTTTAGGTATTTTGGCCATTATCTCCCATGCAGGGAGTTTTGCACCAAGGCTCTAACCCGTTTTGTGCCATCCACCATGGCCCGCAATTTTGCCCGGGCGGCCCAGCGTGCGGTTTGACTGAAGCCACAATCTGGCACAATAGTGAGCTTTTCCGCCGGCACATATTCCAGAACTCTTTGGATTCGCTGAGCAACATCTTCCGGCGTTTCGATGTAATAGCTTTTCACATCGACCAGACCCACGGCCAAATCGCGCGTTTCGCTGATCTCTTTCAGCAACGGAAGCTCGGCAAGCTCACGGTTGGCAAACTCCAGCACCAGTTGGTTAACTCTGTACTGCATCATTTGATCCAGCACCGCCGCGTAGGACCGCTTTCCCAGCGGGCGCCCCGCATAATTACCAAAACATAGATGGGCTGCCAATCGAGCGTCAACGCCCTCCACTGCGGCATTGAACAGTTGAGCAAACTCTGCCTTGCTTTCCGGATGAATCGCCGGTGAGGGCTCATCGATCTGGATGAGGTTCGCTCCCGCGGCGGCAAGCGCCTTGAGTTCGGCATTAAGAATGGGAACCAACGCCCAGGCGGCATCCCGCCGCTGGTGATATATAGCACCCGTCATCAGACGCCCAGAAAGCGTGAAGGGACCCGGAAGGGTGACTCGGAGAGGACTCTTGGTTCGGCTGCTGGCGTATTGGTATTCAGCCACCACGCCGAGCCCGTGGGGAGCAGTAACGGGTTCCAGCACTTCAAAGCGGTGCTGCTGATCGTGCCCCGCCACACCCTTCCGGCGATCCGGCTCGAGCGTCCGCAAACCCGTAAGATGGCCGTAGAATTCCGCGGTGAAGAATCCCGAACGGCGCATCTCGCCGTCTGAAATCACATCAACTCCGGCTTCTTCCTGATCGCGAAGGGCCATGTCCACCGCGTCATTCTGCACTTCCCTTAAATCGGCTGGACCGAGCTCGCCGCGCTGAGCAGCTTCGAGAGCGGTCCACACCCAGGCAGGTCTCGCATACGAACCCACCACGCTCGTGGGCAGGAGAGGGAGTGAATTATTCACAATAATCCCTTTCAGGCTTTTTCAGATGTATTCCGGCGGGCGAAAGCTCGCGCCGGATTGTGCATCATGATGTCATTAATCGCCTCATTGGGCACACCCTCTTTGAGCAGGCGGGGAAGAAAGCGCGCGAGAGTATAATCCAGCCCAGGGCCACCGCCATAGGCTCTCAAATAAGAGGCTCGCGCCATGTCGGTCCCCAAGAGGAGCTGCTGACCGTACCCGGCCTCCAGCATTCCTCGAATCAGGCCGATCACCTGGCTATCCGGTCCATACTTTGCCCGTGAAGGACCATCGTAGATCACATAGGCTCCAGTGCTAGCCACTTCCTTGTGGTAGCCCAAATCAGGAAGACGGTCGAGGTGCCCCACCAGCACCGCGGAGGAAGGAACTCCCGCGGCCTTTAACCATTGAACCTGCTCGATAGCCAGCGTTCCTTGTTCGGTGTGCGTGCTGACCGGGAAACCCGCGGCTCGATACGCTTCGCCCAGAGCCTCGATTAATTTGCGCTGCGATGGCGTGGCGAAGTTGTACTCGGTGGCGAGCTTCATCACTCCCGCGCGGGCGGCTAGCCGCTCGACGATGGGGCCGTTGTAACTGCGGCGGTCCATGCCTTCCGTCAATTCCTGGATAAGAAGTTGAGCGATTTGACGGGAGCTGTAAGTGTGAATCCAGTGTTCGTCGTCATAATACATTTCCTTGTGGAAGCCCGTTGCCGCGATAACGTGCACCCCGGCTTGGCGGCTGATGACGACCAAGTCAGCGGGCTGGCGGCAAGTGTCCACGGGCATCATATCGACCAGAGTCTTTCCGCCCGCAGCCTTAAAGAATTCGAGCTCTGCTAACATTTTCTCCACGCTTGGAAGTTTGAAACCTGGCTCCCGGATCAAGCCCAGCCCACCTCGAATAATAAGGTGCTCGTGACTATACGTAATGCCCAAGTCCGCCGGCGCGATCGGCCCGAGAACCGTCTGAATGTGCCCTACTGGGGTATGATTTGATTCAGCCATTTTTTCCCTTTCTATTTCAGTCCGCTATGCGCCTGGCTGAGGGGTGAGCGGCACATTTCCTGGAGTTGAAGGCGGCCATTATGATATTGCACTTCCGATGATCCGATCACTCAATCATTCAATGATTCAATTCCTATGACCCGGCGGACCATCCCGCGTCCAGAGGCACGGCCACTCCGGTTATGAGACGCGCTTGATCCGAGGCGAGGAACAACACTGCCGAAGCCACATCCGAGGCATCACCCAGTCCATTCACCAGCCGCTGCCTTTCTCTGATGTAGCGCATAACTCCGGCGTTCGACTTTGACTTTAGAGCGAGTGGAGACTCGATGAGACCCGGACAAACAGCATTCACACGCACGTTTCGCGCCGCATAGTAGACAGCCATAGCGCGAGTCAGGCTTATGATGGCGCCTTTGCTCGCCGCGTAGGCGTGCGACTTGAAGTATTTTGGCGAACCGACCAGCGCCAGAACAGAAGACATATTGACCACCGCTCCACCGCCGCCATGGATCATTTCCGGGATGGCGTAACGGCAGCATAGGAATACGCTCTTCAGGTTCACCCGCAGGATTCGATCCCAAGACTCTTCCCGCGATTCCGTGACAGGCCCGTCTCCGTGCGAGCTGCCGCCGATACCCGCGTTGTTGACAAGAATGTCGATCCGGCCGTAACGCTTGAGGGCAGCCGCCCTGAGCCGCCTCGCGATAGTTGGGAGCGAAACGTCGCCTGTCACGAGCACCGGGCGAGCTCCTGAGGATGTGAGCGCTTTGAGAATCTCCTTCCCCCTATGCTTGTTGATATCGTTTAGAACAAGCCGCGCGCCTTCACAGGCAAACCGCTCCGCAATGCTCCGGCCAATGCCCTGGCCGGCTCCGGTAATAATTGCGACTTTTCCTTTAAGCCGCATAGTAAGCAAACTCGTTGTTAGGAGGGCTGAAGGCGGCAGAGCAGATTCATAGCCTCCGTGTCCGCCGCCGGAATTCTCTGTAATATTCCTCAATGTTCCGTTGCGATTCATCTTCGTTCTCGACAAAATGCGGGCTGGCGAGAATCAACGGCTTGTGCCCAAGCTTGATCAATCGCTCCGCTAACATGGCATTCAGAGTTTGCATGACGGCGATGACCGCAACCGAAGATGTGGAGGCCGTCGGATAATCACAGCCTTCCACCTTGATACTGGCATCTCCGGCCGGAGTGCAATTGTCTATGACAAAATCGGCGATGTCGCCCAACTTCTTTCCGGACGGATGACGAGAAACGGTTTTCCCCTGATGCTCTAAGGACGTGATGGCCACCACCGGCATGCCGCGCTTCTGCGCTCCCATGGCGATTTCAATGGCCACGTTGTTGATTCCGGTACTCGAGATGACGACAAAACAATCATTCGGCCCAAATTCATAATTCTGCAGGACAGTCTCGGCATATCCGCTCACCCGCTCCAGGAAGAGCGCCTGGCGAAGGCCCGACGTCCCCACGACGTTCGTATAATAAGTAATGGGGAGCTCGATGATGGGATGAAAACCTACGATGCTGCCAATGCGGGGAAAAGTTTCTTGCACCCCCAGGGCAGAGTGCCCCCCTCCCCATAGATGCACTAACCCATCCGCGGCGATCGAGCGGGCATAAAGGTCTGCCACGCGCTTCAGATTTTCCGCCTGCGTCTTCTCAATCTTGTTGAAGATTTCGCGGGCAACAGCAAAAAACTTCAAATCACTCATGGAGTATCTCCTCGAATAGGTTGCTGCAAAGCGCGGACATGTCATGCTGAGAGAAGCGAAGCATCTGCTTGTCGTAAGAATGATAAAAGACACAGATTCTTCTCTACGGTCAGAATGACAGCCAAAAAGAGTTTTTCCACAACCTGCTCCGAAAAATTCGGTTAGGAGGATGGAAGGGCACGGCCAGCGTTTCCTAGAAAAACGGCCGTGCCGGAAACGCCCTCACCCACCGCTTCGCGGTCCCCCCCTCTCCCCAAGGGGAGAGGGGATGGGGGTGAGGGGGGCGGTACTTACGGCATGGCCAAAGCCATGCCCTTCCTGCTCCATTTTCATGCTTTGCGGGTGCCGCAAAGCGGCATGACCCACTGCTAACCCTTCAGCCGGCGAGAATGACTGGTTCAGAAACGGATTCGATCATCACCGGCGAGTTCTTCCTGCGCGGCAGGTATCTCCAGGGTTGCGCCAAGACTACGCAGCGCTTGTTGTAGCAAAGGAACGGGCAATTCTCTGGGCGATTGGTGGCGCGCCAGGCAAAGCGCGGCGGCGCATCCCACAGCCTGCCCCATGGCCATGCACTGGGCCATGCTGCGCACCGCCGCGTGGGCGTCATGCGTTGCGGAAAAGCATCGCCCGGCGACCAAAAGGTTTTCAACCTTTTGCGGAACGAGTGTCCGGTAAGGGATGCCAACCGTTTCTCCCTCAGGAAGGTAATCCCATCGTGTATCCGAGCCGGGATGATGATCTTCGATGGGAGCGCCGCAAAGGCCAATGGCATCTTCAAATTTCCGCGCCGCGATCACGTCTTCCCGCGTCAGCCGGTATTCCCCGTAAATGCGGCGCGATTCACGGACGCCAATCTGGGTGCTAAAGGCCACGATGCGCGCAGCTTTGTATCCTGGAATCTGTTCTCGAAGGAAACGCTCGTACTCGAGCGCCTGGCGCCGGCCTTCAAATTCGGCGCGGGTAAGCTGCTCCGGCTGGGTGGGATCGACGAACTTAACGCGTGTCATAATGGTGGCCATCACGCCTTCGACAGGGGTTGCGTGCACGCTTCCGTCGCGCCGCGAAAGGTCGTATTGGCCCGATTCGGCCATGCGGGCAAGGAACTCCGCGCGCGGAAACGAACGGGCGCGTTCAACATCAACGTTGGCGAGGCGGAAGGTGGTGGTGAGCGTCTGCGCGGGCGCCCGCTCGCCCGCCATCTCGAAGGGGACTCCGGCCCAGGCGGCCACGTCGGCTTCGCCCGAGGCGTCAATCACAATCTTCGAGCGAATTAGCCCAAGCCCTGACTTGCTGCTCACGATCACACCCGCGATACGTTCTCCTTCCATCACGACATCCGTGACGAACGTGTGATAAAGAAGATGAACGCCCGCCCGTTCCGCCAGGCGCTCCCAGACCACTTTCAGGATTTCGGGGTTATAGGTAATTCCTGTTCCGGCCCCAAAGGTGTTAGGCCGTTCGATCACGCGGTCAAGCTGGTTAAGTTCCGCCACAACGTCATCAGGTATTCCGCTGACTACCTTTTTCGCTAGCCTTCCGGGAGTATAGAAGCCGTAGAACGTATCAAGCACGCCTGTGCTGATTCCCCCCAAAAAGCCGTAACGTTCTACCAACAGCACCTCAGCTTGTGGCGAAACCCTTTGTGCCTCGCGAGCCGCCGTAATGGCCGCCGTAGATCCCGCAGAGCCTGAACCCACGACCAGAATGTCGGGGCTTGCGACCAACGGAATCTGCTTCTGATAAAGGTACATACGTTCCTGTCAAGGTCGCCGTGGCTACGCGGGTATCGGCCTGCCAATCGGATCCATTCTCGCTCGACCGTGGAGCTCGACGCGGTATTGATAGCGGTCTCCCCGCGAAATGGCGAGCCCCACCTCAAGCGGACGGCCATCGTTCAAGTAACTGACTCGCGTCACGCACAGCAGCGGCGCCCAATGCTCGATCCGTAGCCGCTTGGCTTCCTCGTCGGTCGCTGCGCGGGTTTCAACCATGTCGACGGCGCGAGATGCAATGAGGCCGTAATCCTTCTCAAGGATTTCGTATAAGGACTCCCGGCGCGTCACTCGTTCGCTAAGTCCAGGCACCAACCGCGAAGGTAGATAATTCACCATGAGCGTCAAAGGCTCTTCGTATACCAAACGTAGGCGCCTGAGCGCAAAAACGCGGTCCAGCGGGCCTAGTTCCAACTCTCGAGCGATGCGCCTAGGCGGCTCGATCTCTTCTGTTTCGAGGTGCAAGGTATGCGGCGTGTATCCCAGGGCCAAAAGCTGTTCTGTCCAACTGGTGATCATGTTTAACTGATGCGTCAACTTGGGCCGCTGAACAAATGTGCCGCGTCCCTGTTGCCGCACCAAAAAGCCCTCAGTTACAAGATCGTCTACCGCCTTGCGGACGGTAATGCGGCTCACTTCGAAGCGAGTTTGGAGCTCGGGCTCAGTTGGAATAGCTTGACCGGGTTCCATTTTGGATAGATCCTCACGCAGCGCCTCACGGATCTGCGCATATAACGGAATGTCTATGGTTCGATTTACTGCCATTCGCTTCTCCGCATCGCACGTCAATTGATTGGTCGTTCCCCGTAATATTACAAGGCTAAGTGCTGTTGTTCGTATTTACAGTGACGTATTTTTTGTGCCCGTATCCCCTCAGAAGCTGTGAATAAATTGAATTTTGGGTTTTCCGCATACCTGTTTTCTGTCACTTACGGACACAAAATCCGCGATTTTTCAATTAATTCACAGCTTCTCACCCGGCCCGCTGGGCCACCCCCTGGGAGAGGGCCGAGGACCTTCTACGTCGAATGCCAGCCTTCTCCCTTCGGGAGGGGGGAGTGGCCGAAGGCCGGGGAGTGCCTTTGTTTGCAGAACGTCCGGAAACGTAACATCACAAATGGTTTTCGGATTAAAATTCATCTAACGACCATAAAAACATCATGACGTTAGGACATCATGATAAGGGCTGAATGGCGACTATGCCATCCCAAATCAACGAAAATTCTATCACAAAATTTCGGCTTGACAATATAAATTAAGCCTGATAGTGTTCTTTAGGTTTAGCGGGCATCGTGCCGGTTTGGTCTAAGTCGTCAACATATCATCATGACGATATGATCTAAAAACTCGCTGATCATTGAGGACGTTTCACGAGTTTTTGACTTTGGAGGCTGTTATGGCAAGGCGAACCAAGGAAGTCGCAATTCTAGTGTTGGCACTCAGCGTATGGTGGCCGATCGCGCTGAGGGGCCAGAATTCCAACGCCAGCATTACTGGTACGGTGACCGATCAAAGTGGCGGGGTAGTCCCAGGCGCCCAACTGACGCTTACTTTAGGTACGTCGGGGTCGGTCCGGAAGACCACTACCGGCCAAGCCGGCAATTTCTCTTTCCCAAACCTTCCGGTCGGAACCTACGAGCTGCAGTGTACGAAGGAGGGATTTAACACCTTTGTTCAGCAAGGGATCATTTTGCACCTCAATCAAGCTGCGAGCGTCCCGATCCCACTCAAACTGGGCGCGACCTCCCAAACGGTCGAGGTGTCAGCCAACGCCTCACCGCTCAACTTTGAAAATGCGGTGGTAAAGCACGGAGTCTCCACGCGGGAAATCCAGGCGCTCCCCCTGGAGGTCGCAGGAGCCCAGCGGTCTGCGGCGAATTTCCTGACGCTCATGCCTGGGGTTAACGGAGGGCCCGGCGCGGGGGCCGCATACGCTCAATTCAATGGAGGCCAAGAAGATGCCGACGAAGCCGTCCTTGACGGGATCAGCATGGTTGAGGGTCTTCTGAGCCAGAGCGGGACGGTAGCGATTCAGGCCGATTTCCCCATCTCGCCAGACGCCGTAGGCGAAATCAGCCTCCTTACTTCGAACTACGACCCACAGTATGGGGCCACAACCTCAGCCGTCATTGTAGCCAGCACTAAAGCCGGGACGGATCAATTCCACGGCGGAGGCTACGAGTACAACCGGAACACGGATTTGAATGCCCGGCAATATGGCGTCGCGGAGCGACCCAAGGACATAGAGAACGACCTGGGTGGTTTCATTGGGGGGCCGTTGCATTTGCCCCTATTCTGGTCGGGGCGCAAGAAGAGCTATTTCTTCGTTAACTTTGAGGCCTATCGCTCGGAAGGAGCAGCGACGAAACCCATACTCACCGTTCCGACGGCCAAAATGAGGACGGGCGATTTCAGCGAATGGCCCCATCCTATTTACAATCCCGATACTACCGTACCCAACCCGAATTTCAATCCCAGCCAGCCCACGGGAGCAGCCAACTTGCCCTATCTGCGCCAGCAGTTCCCCGGCAACGTGATCCCTGCGAACAATCCCGAGTTCGCTAGTTCTCTTGCGTCAGGGTGGATCAAGTATGTGCCTTTACCGAATCGCCCCGGACTTACCGCGAACTACGAATCTCCATTCGCCCTTGCGAACTCCCTGAACGCCCACACGGATCAGTGGGACGTACGCGGCGACCAATATATCGGCGACAAGGACCACGTGATGGTCACGTGGCATTATCGCGGTACCCTCCCCTTTACACAGTATGCGTTCCCCAAGCAAATTGACACGAACAACACGCGCATTCCCAATTACAGCGAGGTCGTTCGGCTCAATTACGACCATACATTCAGCCCAACCCTCCTGAACCATTTTGCCGGGGGGTACCTGGATTTGCTCTCGGAAATCTACAACGCTTCCGATTGTTGCGTGAAGGATGTCCCCGAAATACCGGGTGTTTATAATCACAACCATCAATCCTCCATCAACTTTGGGGACGGCTACTCCGGCTACGGCGGGAGTAGCGACTTTTTGTCCACCCGCCCCACATGGATATTCAATGACATGCTTACCTGGGTGCGGGGAAAGCACACCCTTGAGTTCGGCGGGGAATACCGCGACCTCGCTTACCCGACTCAAACCACCGGGGGCGGTTCGGGGAGTTTCAGTTTCAGCGCCTTGAACACAGGCCTCATCGGGATCCCCAGCGGAAACTCCTACGCCAGCTTTCTTCTCGGTGGGGTTGGCAGCGCCAACTCCACCTTCTATACCCTCAGTGCATGGCGGCCGCAGGCAAAATCAGTCGGCTTCTTTGCTGGCGACACGTGGAGGGCAACCCATAAGCTCAGCGTTGATGTTGGGCTTCGCTGGGATCTGTATCAACCCTCAGAGGAAGCCAAGAATCAAACTTCTTTCTTTGATCCGACCAGATCCAACCCAGGGGCTGGCGGGATCCCCGGTGCGCTCGTCTTTGCGGGCAGCAAGTGGGGTCCTGCCAGCTTTGGAAAACCTTACCCTGAGAAACTGTATGAGAAGGCCTTTGGTCCCCGTATCGGCATCGCTTATGAATTGACTGATAAAACAGTTGTCCACGCAGGCTATGGGATCTTCATGATGCAGAACTTCTATCCTGGGTGGAATGGTGGAATCGCCACTGACGGTTTTAACGAAACGGTTTCATTTAACAGCACCCTGGGCGGCCTCCAGCCGGCGTTCCTGCTCCAGAACGGTTTCCCGCAGAATTTTACCCGGCCTCCTTTCCTCAGTGAGTCTTTCCTGAATGGTCAGAACGGTCCTAATTACAGGCCATTTAACGCTAACCAGGTGCCGCGTTCCCAGCAATGGAATCTGACCATCCAGCACCAGTTTTCGCAAAACACCCATGTGAGCGTAGGCTACGTCGCAAGCCACGGTGCACGCCTGCTTTCGCAGCTTGACCCCATCAACGCCTTAAACCCCTCATACCTGTCGATGGGCTCGAAGCTCTATGACCAGTTCCAACCTAACCAAAAAACGCTTGACGGTGTGTCCCAACCCTATCCCGGCTGGGCGGCGCAAATGCAGGCTTGCGCGCCCAGCGTGGCGCAAGCCCTTCGGCGCTTCCCGCAATACTGTGGGGATTTTTACGGACAGAATGAGAATCAGGGTTGGTCTAACTACAACTCCTTGCAAGCGTCGGCGGAGCATCGATTCTCCCATGGATTCTGGCTGCTCGCGTCTTACACGTGGTCCAAGACGATGACGACTAGTGATTTTGTTCAGACCGGTAGTCAGGTCAGTGCTTTTTCGCCGTACCAAAAGGATCGGAACTACTCACTCTCTAACCATGACATCCCGCAGATTTTTGTTGTTTCGACGGCATACGAGCTCCCCTTTGGCCGTGGCCGCCGGTTTTTGAATCGCGGAGGGATACTCAATCGGCTTGCCGGTGGCTGGCAAGTAAGCAGCATTCTCCGCTTCCAATCCGGTGTCCCGATCTCCTTCGGCTCCAGCTATTGTAATGTTCCGTCCCAGTTTGCCGCAGGGTGTATTCCGGGGGTGTTGCCGGGAGCTAATCCCTTTGCCCAGAGCAAGAGCAACTTCAATCCAAACTTGCCGTTTTTCAATGTAAACGCCTTCCAGCCGGCAAGCAGTTTCAACTTTAATTTTGGTGATGGATCGCGGGTGGCCAATATCCGCGGATACGGGTATAGCAACCAAGACCTCTCATTGATAGACAACATCGCGATTACCGAGCGTTTCAAAGCTCAGCTTCGTTGTGACTTCTTCAACATGTGGAACTGGCACAGTTTGTCGACCAACTTCAACAGCGATGTTAACAGCCCGAGTTTCGGCTTATGGAACGGAGGCGTCTCGGCGCCAAGGAATATCCAACTGGGGATCAGGTTCACTTTCTGAGGCTGAGTTCAGTCTTCAGGCAGAAAGCGGCCGGCTTGACGGGCAGTTCGACGCCTATCGGCCGCTTTCAAATTATTGCAGCGGCGACGTCCCGTCGCCGATTTTCCGGCGCTCAGAGAACGTCTCTACAGCAAAGAGCGTCATTATAATCTGTAATCCGGCCCCGAAAATTCCGGTTAGGAGAGCGGAAGGGCACGGTTTTAACCGTGCCGCAAGGCGCTTCCCATTTTCGTTATCTTCCACTGCGGTGATGGACGAGCCGCCCATCGCCGCAGTGGAAGAAGGTCAAACGCACGGTCCGACGGCACGGCTGAAGCCGTGCCCTTCCGACTGAATTTTCATGCTTTGCGGGCGCCGCAAAGCGGCATGACCACTCAATAGTGCGCGCGATTGTGGGCGACCGCCGGATTGAAACCCCTCCCGCATCGGAGTCTTCGCTATGAAAAACATAGACCGGCGGCAGTTCTTCCAGGCCACGGCGGCTTCATACCTTCTTGGAAGTCTCGCAAGCAGAGCCTCCTCCGCCCCCTCTAAGATCACCGAAAAGGGCACATTGCTGACGGTTGAGCAGCCGGGATACACGTGGGAGTGGTCGCGGGAAGACGATCGTTTTAGGATACTCGACCAGCAGGGCCGTCCTATTACCAGCGGCCCAATCCAGCCTGCGTTGATAGTCCAAGATGTGGGCCAGAGCGCGAGCCGGCGGTCAACGGCGGCCAAGCTGGAGAGTCACCAAGTCCAGGGCAATCGGGTTGTATGGACCTACGGCAATGTTAATGGCTCGGGCAAGCTCTCGGTCGCTTGGCACTTTGACGAACGTGGTCCGTGGATCGAGCCGGCAACTTACGAAACGACTGCCGCCGAAGACGTGATCAGCCTGAATCTCTTCGCCGATTGCACAGGCAATGCTGCCCGGCCTTCGCTTGAGACCAATGCCCTGGTGTTGCCGGGCATTTGCGAAAGCGAAGCGATAAGCCCGATTGTGAGCGCCGACATAGGTTTGAACACGCGCACTTCACTCGGGCGCACCGGAACCGGCCTGATGCAGCAATGGGCCTTGCCATCCCACTACTTTTGCGGTTTCCGTGGCCGCCGGGATTCCGGGCTTAAGGGTAGCGGTGACGTGACGCGCGCCTTTTGTTGCGGCCTCACTGAGCTTCCGAACGGAGACGTGTTTGTCGAGCAAAGAGGAGGCCGTGGCAGCCTGGTGTTCGATTACCGCAGCGACCTGTGGGGGCAGCTTCGCGGTCCGGGCAAATTCACGCTGGGCGCGGGCCTCTTATGGGCCTTGGCTCCAAACTATTACGAGGCCATTCGCGAGTATTACCGCGGGCTGTTAGCGGCAGGAATTATCCATAAAAAGACAAATTCTGCAAAGAAGAACGCGGCTCTTCTCACACCTCAGTGGTGTACATGGGGCGAGCAAGTTGCCGCCCATAAGACGGGGAGTCATCTCGACCAAGCCAGCCTGGAGAAATTCTACCAAGAGCTCAAGGCTTCCGGCATGCAAGCAGGCATGTTCTCAATCGACGACAAGTGGGAAGGGAAGTACGGTAATCTTCAGCATTCCACCGAACGTTTTCCCCACTTTGAGCAGTTTCTTGATCGCGTCCGGGCTGAGGGCCATCGCATTGGAATGTGGGCAGCCTTCATGCGCTGCGAAGATCCGGCCGATATCGGCCTGACGCCCGGACAGATGCTGCGCCGGGTGGATGGTAAGCCCTATGTTGTTGGCGAGGGGGCGACGAAGTACTACATACTGGACTTCACCCGCCCTGAGGTGGAGAAGGTGCTCAGCGACTTGGCGCGGCGGTACGTCCGGCGGTATAAGCCCGACCTCGTGAAGTTTGATTTTGGCTACGAGATACCGGCGCTCAATATTGCCGCACCCCATGACATGCGGTGGGCAGGTGAGCGTATGCTGGGTAAGGGGCTTGACGTGGTGGTCAAGTCCATGCGCCAGGAGAATCCTGACATCGTAGTGATGTACTACGAGCTCTCGCCACTGTTCACCGATTACTTTGACCTACACAGCCCGGACGACCTATTCGAGGCAAAGGGCGAATACGATCTTGAAGCAAACCGGCGTTTCTTCTTTAGCGGCTTATGCGGAGAGTTCGGCATGCCGACCTACGGCTCCTCCGGCTATGATTGGGTTTCCCAGCCTGATATCTGGTTTGACTCTGTTGCTATCGGTACGCTTGGCTGCCTGGGGAGTTTCGGCGGCAACGACGAAGCTGGTAGTAAACCAACGCCCGAGCGCCTCGCAAAGTACAATGGTCTGGCGCACCTGGTGCGGCCCACGAACTTATTCACGATCCAACCTTTGGATGCCGTCTATGACTCGCCGACCCGCGGCGCACATGCGTCATCTTGGGCGCGGCTGGAGGATAACAAGGTCGTGTTGGTAACCCTTCGCCCGTGGCGGCTCAACGGAGGCAAAGGAACAACAGAATTTGGCGGTATCCTAAGCGCCACGACGCAAGTGGCGGTTGCCTCAATGACCCAAGACAGCGTGTCGGAGACCGCCAAGCTGGGGGTGGTCCCATACGGCGAGGGCCGCCTGACGCTCCGTCGCGCATCCAAGGCGACGGTGGCCGCGGACTCTACGGAACATTACTTCGGTGGCCAGTCACGGGCGAGCCGCCTGGAAGTGCGCGATGGAGTGCTCGCGATCCCGCTCCGCGAGCGAGGCGATGACGGGTCGCCGGTCGAGTGGATCGAGATTGGAATCCACGCATAGCGAGGACGAGGATCGTAGGGGCGCTGCTTGCTGCGCCCGCTGGCTTTGGGCGCAGGGGAAGCAGTGCTTCCCAACAGCAGCGCCCCCCTACGAAGCCACAAGGCCGCAGGTCGCACCCAAATATCCGGGACGTAACTTTGACACGTTTTGATACGGGATGAACCCTCTACTGCTCGGCATCGACGTCGGCACAAGCAACGCCAAGGCCACGATTGCCGATATTGGCGGCGCCACGCTGTGGACCGCCACTGTTCCCTACGCCTACGAATGCCCGAATCCTGGATGGGCCGAACAGAATCCAGAAGACTGGTGGGGCGCGGTCGGGACTGTTACCCGTGCGATTCTCCATCAACACGCCGAAGCGCGTGAGTGCATCGCCGCTGTGGGCGTGAGTGGCCAGGGCGTGGCCAGCGCTTTTCTCGACCATGAAGGCCGCTCACTCCGTCCAGCCATCCTCTGGCTGGACGTGCGGTGCTCAAGCCAGGCGGACCGCCTCAATCGCGCTGCCGGTGAGCACATCGCCTTAGTCAGTGGCAAGCGTCCAGCAGCATACAACGTCGAGCCTAAGCTGCTTTGGGTGAAGGAAAACGAGCCTGAAGTTTGGAAGAAGACCTGGAAGGTGATGACCACCACCGCCTACACCACTTTCCGGCTGACTGGCCGCCCTGTAATGAACTATTCCGACGGCGGTATTTTGCTGGGTTACGACCTGGCCCGGAACACCTGGTCCACGGAACTTCTCGAGATTATGGGTCTGCCGGCTTCCATCTACTGCGACCTTGCTCCCTGCGATCAGGTGATCGGCGAGGTGACCCCGGAAGCCGCGTCCGCTACCGGACTCGCGGCGGGAACGCGCGTAGTGGCTGGCGGCGAGGATACCAGTTCGGCGGGTCTGGCCATCGGTGTAACATCTTCTGAGGAGGCGCTGCTCTCGCTGGGCTCGGCCTGCACGATGTACATTCCCCTCGCGGAGCCGGCCACCGACCCGCGGCTGCTGGCGTTTCCTCATGTAGTGAGCAATCTCACGCTTCTGGGCGGCTCGATGGTTGGGGGAGGCAATGCCATGGAGTGGGTTGGACGGATTGTCTGCCCGCCAGACGGTAAGGCAGTGCGCCTCTCACCGGAGGATCTGGCCACACTCACGCGCGAAGTGGCCGATACAGCCGCCGGCGCGGGCGGGGTTGTGTTTCTTCCTTATTTGGCGGGCGAGCTCCAGCCCATTAATGACGGCTTTGCGCGCGGGGTCTTTTTCGGTCTAAACCTCTCCACGCGCCGCGGCGAATTGGTTCGCGCCGTGATGGAGGGCACAGCGTTTGCCATCCGGCACAACCTCGAGGTGGCAAGCGCGCTCGGCGCCGCACCCAAGCGGCTGGTGGCCGTGGGCGGCCCTACGCGCAACGAGGTCTGGTGCCAGATTATGGCCGACGTGACCGGGCTGCCGGTGCAGGTCATGGAGGAGCACGGTGGAGCGCCGTTGGGTGACGCCATCCTGGCGGCCAGCGGGGCAGCGCTGATTACATCGTATCGTTCTATTGTAGATGCGCACACTCGCCGTAGGCGCTTATTCGAGCCGCGACCAGAGACGCGCGAACGGTATGAACAGTTGTTCGGGATCTTCGTTGATCTCTACCCGCGCCTGAAAGATTTGTTCCCGCGATTGGCAACGGCGTCCGCGTGAGTAAGCACTATGTCTATCGTAAGCGAATACCCCTCGTCGTGAAATCGCTTTGAAGCGGGCTGGGGACCGGCGGACGGCTTTTCACAGTCCCTCCATATTTGGGTGAATCGATGCAAAGCCGTTTCTGGCTCGGCATGGCCGTGATCCTGCTGAGCGGGATATTGAATGGGAGTTTTCCTCTTCCACTCAAGTACTCACGTAGCTGGCGTTGGGAAAACACTTGGCTCACGTTTTGCATCGTTTCCCTGCTGTTCCTGCCATGGACGCTGGCCGTATCCTTTGCACCCCACCTCGGTGAGCTCTACCACACGCTGCCGGCCCGCGCCCTGATCTACCCCCTGATCTTCGGCCTTCTCTGGGGCATCTCCCAGGTTACATTCGGTCTTGGCATTGACGCGGTAGGAATGGCGGTGGCGATCGCGGTGGTGTCGGGCATGGCCTGCCTCTCGGGATCATTGATTCCACTTGCCGTACTCAGCCCGGCCGATCTGTTCCGCCCTCGGGGCGTTTTGTTGCTGGTCAGCCTGCCCATCCTGGTGGTTGGGCTTTTCTATTGTGGCGCCGCGGGCAGACGCCGCGACTCCGAACGGCCAGTGCTTCCGGGTTCCAGTGCCGGCGTTGGGCAAAAGAGCTTCATGACCGGGCTGGCCATCTGCATCTTCACCGGCATCTTCGCCTCGAATTTTAACCTTGGCCTTTCCTTCAGCGCCGGCGTCATGGAGAGAGCCCGGCAATTGGGCGCCAGCCCGCTAACCGCCAGTTATGCCGTATGGACGCTTGTGTTCGCAGCCGGCTTCATCCCCAATCTGATCTACTGCGCCTACCTTCTTTCCCGCTCGCACACCTGGAGCCGATTTACCATCAGCTCAGTCCGGGAAAGCGCGCTGAGCGTGATCATGGCCGTTCTGTGGGTCGCGGGCGTATTTGGCTATGGGATGGGAGCAACGCTGGTGGGCAGGTACGGGACATCCCTCGGATTCACTCTATTTATGGCGTCAAGCATCCTGTCGTCCAATGTCATCGGTCTCCTGGCCGGGGAATGGAAGCAGACCTCCTCGCGCACACGGCGGGAGTTGGCCACGGGTGTGGCAATTATTCTGGTGTCGGTGATCGTCCTGAACCTTGGGGGTCTGTTCTGATCGGGCGTCCTCGGTAATAACAAAAACCGGCAGCCGGACAAGACGCGCTTGTCATCGGCCAGAGTTATAGCGCCACTCGAGCATCACTCGCCCATGGCTTACTCCGGGTGGCATCTCCAGAGAGAACATAAAAATCAGGGGGAGCTACGCAGCCTTCTTAGCCTCTCCAGTGTTAGGCTTGCGAAAGGCCGGATACCATTTCCAAAAGGTTTGGTCGATCTCGTCGTTTAGCCCAAGTTCGTCAGTTAACGACGGCAAACGACTATTTTGAGGTATCGGTTTTCAGCAACTCGTTTTGCTGCAATACCGGTCTGGCGGAAAGGCGATGTAGTGAAAACCTACCCTCTTGTTTTTTGCTGCCGTGAGCTGGCAATATCAGCAGCGATGTTCCTGCGACCGTATCGTGTGGCGAAGGACGGCAAAGATCATACCTACTGGTCGTT
>JBOGJX010000297.1:0-5078 GCA_050745285.1 Terriglobia bacterium | reverse complement strand
TACCCGTATTAGGGAGCCATCCTCCTTCTTTTCCTGTAGCCGGTCTCTTTGTCCTCTTTTGGCTGCTACTCTTCATCAGCCCCTCCCCATCCCGCGCCCGCGATGCCTCAGAAGCTGTGAATAAATTGAATTTTGGGTTTTCTGCACACGTGTTTTCTGTCAGTTACGGACACAAAATCCGCGATTTTTCAATTAATTCACAGCTTCTGTGGCGTTCCGGGCAAGAGTACCGATTTTACTCCTAGCTGGGCGCTGCTCGCTGCGCCCACTGGTTTTGGGCGCGGCAAGCAGCGCCCCTATGAACCAGCAAGTGGTAAAGCCGTCTCGAAATTATCAGAATGCTGTACAATAGGGCGTAGCATCATTCAGCGCAAAGGTGAGATCTTCGACACCTTCCCCGGTGGCTGGAGTGGCGGAATTGGCAGACGCACCAGACTCAAAATCTGGCGCTGCAAAACAGCGTGGGGGTTCAACTCCCCCCTCCAGCACCATCCTTTCAAAATCAGAAATCAGAAAATAGACATTCGAAGCCGAGCGGTTATTCGTTCAGCATGATCTATCAGGGTCTTTCCGCAGTCTGATCGGCGAAAGCTAAGGGCGACGGCGGTTCCTTATTCACCACTTGTTCCTTGCTCCTTGCCGCCACTCGCGGTACCCTTTCCGGACGGCTTCGCGGGAGTAGTTGCGGCGGGCGTTACCTGATAGAGATCGGCCGTGTAGTAGTTGAAGAAAGTCCCCTGCGGTGGCGCGACCTCCACGCTCTCGGTGCATTCCCCTGGATTCGTATGCCTGAAGATGCGCCGGAAGAGCCACCCCGGCGGGGGCAGAGCGCCGCCCTCAGGGCTGAAGTTGACTTCACCGTGGTTCACGATCACCCGGTAGTGCGAAATGAAGCCGTTTGAGGAATACAGGTTCATTTCAAAACCGCCTGTGGCGGATGCATTGAGGATGCCCATGACGCCTTCGTGGGTGGCAGGCGCGTCCTTTGTGGCGGGAAGGGAAAGCTGTTCGCGGAGGATGATGAAGCGCTTACCGAGCTCGTAAGAAACCGAGAGCAGCACCTGTCCCTGTGTGCCTTTGCCCGTGGTTTTGCCGGTCCAGACTCCCAACATCCAGTCCAGAGCGGAATAGTCAGGCTGTGGGGGAATCTGAATGGTGTAGCTCCCCGCGGCTTTCTGGCGCGCCAGGAGCGCCGCCGGGATCAGCAGGCACAAAGCCGCTAAAGCCAGCGCGAGGGGCTGTGCTATCCCCGCTCGCGATAACAGAGATTGATTGTGTTTCCGTGACTCTTTTGGCTGGGGCCGCAGCGTAGAAATAATCTTCATGCTGTCCTCGAATTTCCGGTTACATTTTCCCATAAAATACCCATATGAGTGCGACGGGTGCGAATCACCCGCGAGGAGCGCATGCACGATTTCCGGAGCAGGCGTTCAATTTCCGCTGGCGTATACGCGGCGCGCACGGAATCTTCATAGAGCTGTTTCATGCGCCCCGAGTAGTGGCGGCCATGCCAGGCAGCGTGAAAGGCGAAGGCCAGCCGCGATGGACGGCGCAAATCCCGCAGCAAGACTTTTCCCCCGGGCCTGGTTACTCTTGCCAATTCGTCGAACGTCCGCACCGGCTCGCTCAGATGATGCAGCAAAGAATTGGAAATAACCAGGTCAAAGGCTGCATCCGGGAAACACAGCCGGGACGCATCGGCCAAAAGGAATTCCACGCGAGCGCCAAGGCCTTGCTGGACGGCGGCGGCCCTTGCGACATGCAGCATGGCGGCCGAGCGGTCCGCGCCTACCAGACGCAGCCGCGGGCAGCGCCGGGCGATTTTCAGCGGAATCGATCCCGGTCCGGCGCCCACATCAAGAGCCATTCCCTCTTCAACTCCGAGCGACACGACTTGATCAACGAACGTGTTATCGAGCGTATTGAGATGCGCCTGCGCGGCGGCTGAGGCGTAGGCTTCGACCCCGTCCAACTCGTCCATTACTTCCGGCTCGGGTTTCCGCGCCAAGGAGAATAAGGTCATGCTCTTTGCACCTAAGCAGACAACACAAGATAGCGCTGGTAATCACGCGCAAGGGTAGCCACGGCACGAGGTTTGTGCCGTGAGCATTTAGATGCGCAAACACCCACGGCACACAAACCGTGCCGTGGCTACCTCCAGCGTTCACGATGCGGCCAGAACCAGGTTTGTAGGGGCACTGCTTGCTGCGTCCGCCCAGGGCGCAGCAAGCAGCGCCCTTACGAAAGCCGCAAGCCGCGACCCCGCATTCTACCGCTCCCCCCACTTCAGCTTCTGGCGCAGCACCTCGAAATACGATTTGTGAGGCGGCTGAATCAGATCAAAGCAGGAGTTAGATTTTTTCACCCGCACTTGATCGTTGCTGCGCAGCGCGATTGCCACCTGCCCATCCACCGTGAGGTAGACGGATTCCTGATGGCTTTTCATCGTGATTTCAAGCGTCACGCTATCGGGCAGCACAATAGCGCGGTTGGTGAGCGTGTGCGCGCAGATCGGCGTGACGATGAAGGCGTTGACCGAGGGTACCACCACCGGGCCGCCAGCGGCCAGCGAGTAGGCCGTGGAACCGGTCGGCGTTGAAACGATCAGGCCGTCCGATTTATAGGTTGAGATGAACCGGCCGTCCGCCCACATGTCAAAATCAAGGACCCGCGCGATGGCGCCCTTGTTCAGCACCACGTCGTTGAGCGCCAGAAACGATGACGTCACCTCGTTGTTGCGGCGCACCTCGGATTCAATCCGCACGCGGCGCTCCGTCTTGAACTCGCCCGCCAGGACCATTTCGAGCGCCGGATACAACTCTTCCAGGGTAATCACTGTGAGAAAGCCGAGACCGCCGAGATTTACGGCGAGAATGGGGACCGGCTTCGCACCCACGGCCCGAGCCGTGGCGAGGAGCGTGCCATCGCCACCGAGAACCACCACCAGGTCGGCGCTGGAAACCACCTCGCTCCGGCCAAGACACGGCCCGGCGGCTTCCATATTGGCGCCCGTTTCCTTGTCCATCATCACTTCAATACCGCGCTGCTCGAGCCAGCGGGCAAGCTGCAGGACAATTTCCTTGATCTCAGGCTTGCGCGGTTTGGACGTGATTCCGACCTTGTGAATTTGCATCATGGGCAGATCAAAAATCAGAAACTGGAAATTGGAAACCCGAATCGGCCGGCTCCGAAAATAGTCGCGTCACGAATTGTAGGGGCGCGGCAAGCAGCGCCCCTACGCCTTATTTCCGTGCTTTGCGTTTGCGGATATCGCAAAGCGATATAACCGGCTGTTAGCTTCTGATTTATGATTTCCGGCGTGAGCAGCGCGTTCGTAGCGCTCGATCCCGGCTTGGCGCTCCCGATCGCTCCAATCGAGCTCGCCGGCAAAAAGGCGCGCCGCAGCCGGAGCGGATTCCGGGTATGCAGAGATCATCCAGCTCAATCCCGAGCGGCGCAGAAGAAAATCTTCGACCCTCACCGCCATTTCCTCGCGCATGGAAAACAACACCTCAGCCGCAAGCAGCGTGGAGCCGCCCGGCAGCGGCTCAGCGAGCCATTTTTGCGCGCGCACGGGCTCAAGCACCTTGCGCCAGCGGCTGCCATAGGTTCGCACCAGGCGTTCCGCCGACTCGGGCGGAACGCCAAATTCCCGCACGGCGGACACCCGCCCGCAATTCACAAAATCTTCAAAAGTCCCACAGATGTTTCCGCCCGGCAGCGGCTGCGTGCGGGATGGCATGGACGCTGCCTGCGACGCGAGCCCCGGCAGCTCGGAGATCACCACGTCGGCCAGTTTTTCGCCCAAGGCCCGCGAGGTGGTGAGCTTGCCGCCGCATACCGTGATGAGGTTCTTCGCCCACGGGTCGCGGTGAAAGCGGTATTCCCGCGTGTTGGCGGACGGCCGCTTCCCCGGCTCCACCACAAGCGCGCGCAATCCGGCATAACATCCGAGGACGCTTTCCGCCGCCACCGGCTCGCGCAGCACGCGGTTGAGCGCGCTGATCAGATATTCCACGTCCGCGAGCTCCGGCGCTGCATCTTCCGGCTCGCCCACATATTCCGTATCTGTTGTTCCTAGCAGCGAATGCCCGTGCCAGGGCATCATCAGAAAAATGCGCTCGCCGGGCAGAATGGCGGCAAAGAGCGCGTAGACGCCGGAGACACAGGGCAGGATCACGTGCGTGCCCTTGGTCATGCGAATGGTCTTGGACCCGTCATGTCCCGGCAAGAGCGCTCGTACGCGGTCCACCCACGGCCCAGCCGCATTGACCCAATACCGCCCGGCGATCTCATAGGTCCGGCCCGTCAGCCGGTCTTCGACCTCCGCATGGGTGATCGCGCCTTTGTTTGGGTCGATGGCAAAGTGGCGAACCTGCGCGTAGTTCTCGACCACGGCGCCATGATCCGCCGCGTCAAGCACGTTCTCGAAGGTCAGGCGCGCGTCATCGGTGAGCGAGTCGTGATAGACAGCGCCGGCGCGCAGATCGTCAGGACGAAGCGCGGGCACACGGCGGAGCGTCTCAGCGGGACTGTAAAATCGATGCCGGTCCTTGCGGCCCAGATTCCCCAGCCAGTCGTAAATTGTGAGTCCCACCCGCATCTTGAGCGGCGAGAAAGGGTCGCCGCGGTAAATGGGCAGAAGAAACGGAAGCGGCTGCGCGAGATGCGGCGCGAGCTGCAAAAGCAGACGGCGCTCAAGCCGCGCCTCGCGCACCAGCTTGAAATCCCCCTGCGCCAGGTAGCGCAGCCCGCCATGAATCAGCTTGGATGAGCGGCTGGACGTGCCGCCGGCAAAGTCGCCTGCATCCACCAGCGCCACTTTCAAGCCGCGCAAGGCGGCGTCGCGCGCTGTGGCGGCTCCGTTCACGCCCCCGCCAACGATCACTAAGTCGAATTGCGTGCCCGCCAACGCGCTCAGATTCCGTTCCATGGCTCTCCCAGCCCTCCCCGGTTCCTAGGTTAGCATAAGGCGCTGAAAAGTTCGGTCAAGGCCCCTCACCCGGCTCGCTCCGCTCGCCACCCTCTCGGCGGGAGAGGGGAACCGCGGGAAGCAGGGCTTCCCGTCGCGGTGGGTG
>JBOGJX010000296.1:0-3004 GCA_050745285.1 Terriglobia bacterium | reverse complement strand
TGTTTCAACAAGCCGCTCGCGGTACGAAAGGGGGAACCAAAGGAACCGCCGTTTTCGGCGGGGTTAAAACCCCGCCCTTCCGCGAGTGCCAATCGTTTCATGAATAATCCGGGTTAGGTTGCAGGTGTCGCAAGCGCCACGACCGCTCGATAACAACGGCAAAGCCGCTGCGTGAGGTTGGCTTAGAATCGCTCAGAAGCAAAGACTTCGGAAAGAGGTATTGAAAAGCCGGGGAGAATCTCGGGGTCGTCCAGGCTCTGGTGCGCATCCAGCACTTCGGGGCGCTCTCCCGGTTTATAGAGGTAAGCCATACGAGATTCCGGGTACAACACCCACACGGCGCGTGCGCCAGACCGGAGGTACTGTTGGACTTTCAGAACCAGATCGTCGGCGTCGTCACTGGGCGAGACGACCTCCACCGCAACGTCGGGAGCGCCCTCAATCCGCTGCGCCGGACCAATCCCTGGAAGCCGGTCCGCCCGGATGAACGCCACATCAGGAATGCGAACGACGCCCTCTGATAATTTGAAGTCGGTTTCGATGGTCACCTCGCCAAGTTTTTGAGCGCGGACAAACTGGCGCAGCGAAAAAGCAACTTCATCACGCACGCGATTGTGCGCAAGGCGCGGGGATGCGGACACGGTAATCAGTCCCCCCTCATTCAGTTCGTACTTCACGCCTTCCTTCCCGGGCAGCGCGTCGTACTCTGCAATGCTCATTAAGGCTTTGGTAGCCATAGCCTAACACCTACACGTTATCAGACTATATCAAACGAAGGCGCTTGACAACCTGTGGCTGATGGCTATAGTTTATCTACAGCCATATGCCGAAAAGAACCCGCTACCAGCCTTACACCGGTTGGAGAAGCCAGGCTGGGTTGCCTCCATTTGCGATAATGAAGGCCGCAGGTCGCCTCGAGGGCGGCACACCTGTCCGCGTGATGACATCATGAAATTACAGAGATTATTCAGACGCAGAGCCCAACGCGAGCGGGAACTCGAGGAAGAAATCCGCGCCCATCTTGCCATGGCCATCCGCGACCGCATCGAGCAAGGCGAAGGTCCTGCGGAAGCCGAGGCCAACGCACGGCGCGAGTTCGGCAACGTGCCGCTGGTTAAAGAAGTGACGCGCGACAGGTGGAGATGGATTTGGTTTGAGTCATTGATCCAGGACTTTCGCTACGGCCTGCGCCAACTGCGCCGCAACCCAGGATTCACGGCGGTAGCGATCATCACCCTCGCGCTCGGAATCGGCGCCAACACAGCGATGTTTACCGTGGTTCGCGCCGTGCTGCTAAAGCCGCTCTCTTATTCCAATCCTGACCGGCTCGTACGCATCACGGGCGGCGCAACTCCAGTGCGCTTCGAAGAGATAAAGGCGACGGCCCGATCCTACACTGAAATTGGGGCGTTCGCCGGAGGCATGGAAAATGTGACGCTTTCAGGCTCAGCCGAGCCAGAGGCGCTCAAGGGGGCGCGCGTTTCGGCCAAATTCCTGCGGATTCTGGGCGTCAGTCCCTTGCTCGGACGCAGTTTCCTTCCGCAAGAAGACAAACTGGGCGGACCTCCGGTAGCGATGATCAGCGCAAATCTGTGGCGGCGGCGATTTGGCAGCGATCCACGGATCGCCGGCAAGACGGTCGCGTTTAATTTGACGCCATACACCATCATCGGCGTGCTGCCAGCGGACTTCGCGTTCCCGTTCCCTGACGTAGACGTGTGGCTGACGAGGCCCTCGGAGTGGTCGGTGATCCCGCCTCAGAGCCGGCCTCTCAGTCCCGTCTTGGGCGTTTTCGGCCGCTTGAGGGCCCGGATTAGCTTGAAACAAGCAGACGCCGAATTGGCCGTTCTAAATCATCAGTACGCTCTCACCCATCCCCGAATGCTCGATGCCAAGCCCCACCTGATCGAGAGAGTGGCGCCCCTGAAGGGCCAACTCGTGTCGAGCGTTCGCTCCATGCTTTGGATGCTTTTTGGCGCAGCCGGCTTTGTGTTGCTGTTTGCGTGCGCCAACGTCGCAAGCCTGCTGATGGCGCGCGCGGCTTTTCGCTCACGGGAATTTACGCTGCGCGCGGCGCGGTACTATGCGCTAGGCATGCCCGCACCATCGGCCTCAGTACAGCGCACCCTGGTAGTAGATTACCGCAAATCGGACATTGGGCTCTTGGAGGTGACATTTGAGCCACACAGATTCGCATGAGAGTCGCCGAGAGCTACTCCGCAGCCTCATGACGGGGGTTGCGGCCGCCGCGGTGGCGATGATCGATACAGATTTTGACTCGGCGCAGCCCGTCAACCCCAGGCATCCGTTGGCAGAGAAGCTTCTTGCTAGCAAGTACCTGCCGGACGCCTACACCCGAGCAACGGCCGCTCTGCTGGAGTTCGATAACCTTACGGCTGCTGGCAGATCTGCCGCCGCGCGGAATGCCTTGACAAAAGCGGCAGCCATAATCTGCGACGGCTTGGCTAGGGTGTCTAATGACTCCCAATTGTGGCTTGCGCTCGCAGACCAACGCGAGCTCATTGGTAAGAATGCAGTGGAAATTAAACGATTCCTCACTAATCTCGAGGAGTTCCTTCCGCAAGAAGAGAAGGCGCTCCAGGCATATATGCCGCCGGGACCGCGAATGAGGCTTGTCTCAACTCTTAGCCTTGCGCTCAGCAGATTCAGGGCCGAGCCCACGAATTGGACCATCGAGAATCTGCGCAGCCGCGTGAGGGATAGTCAGGAGGCTGTGTGCTCAGCCGCAAAACCTCCGGCGAATGAACCTCGCAGCAATTTCTTCTCTGATCTCAGGATCATCGGGCGGAGCTTCCTTTTTGTTATAGGCGGGATTTTTTGTTCAACTGCTTGAGATGAGAGCAGTTAGGTGTTAATCCGTGTGGAAAACCCCTGACTACATCGCCGGAAGGGTGACGCCGAGAGCCTTGAGAATTCTTTGTTGGCGAGCGTCCGGTTGGGGCAGTTTAGTCACGGTGGTTTTCCGATCGACCGTGTAGTGCAG